>USQS01000015.1 GCA_900556865.1 uncultured Clostridium sp.
TGCTATGGCATATAGGAAAATTTATCCAACTATATTTGAGGATTTAGAAACTCAAATACCACAAAGTATTCAAGAAAAAATTACATATCCAGAATTTTTATATAATGTTCAATCAACAATGCTAGAAGAATACCATAATACAAAAGCAGATGTTTTATATAGAAGTGATAACACATGGGAAAAAGCAACTTATAAAAATGGACAATTGGCATCAAAAAATGGTGGAATATTGAGTCCATATTATACAATGGTAAAAGATAGTGATGGAGCTGAAACAATAGGGCTAATTCAAATGTATGCTCCTAAAGACAAACAAAGTTTAACGGCATATTTAGTTGGAACAGTTAAAGATGGAAAAAATAAACTTGAATTAAAAACTTTGCATTCAGATACCACTATTTTAGGACCAACACAACTTGATATTCAAATTGCACAAGATGAAACTATACAAAGTCAGATTAATAGCCTTAATGTTACAGGTGCAAAAGTTACAAGAAATATGGTAATTGTTCCTGTAGAAAATACACTTATATATATTGAACCAATTTATCAAACTCTAGTAAATGAAAGTAATTTGCCAGTTTTAAAGAAGGTTGTTGTTGCTTCAGGAAATAAAGTTGCAATTGGTAATGATTTAACAGAAGCAGCTCAAAATTTAATTTCTCAATATGCAACTAATATTGAATTAGAAAATACAGAAGATATTAATGGTCTAATTCAAGCAATAATAAAAGCTAATAATAATTTATCAGATTCTTTAAATGGTAAAAATTGGGAACTTATGGGAACTGATATTAGAAGATTACAAGATTTAGTTAATTCATTAGAGCAACAGATTAAAGAAAGAAAAAAGGAAAGTAGCAAAGAAAATTCGGAAAATACTACTTTACAAAATAGTATAATTTCAAATGGAAATACAACGATTACAGAATAACAATAAAAAAGCGGACTTTAATAATATTAGAACTTATTAATGTCCGCGTTTTTGTGTGCGTATATTGTTATTTTTATAAGGAAGTTCGATGAACTTTCCTGTAATGAATAAAAAGCCTAAATAAATATTAATTTTAGGCTTTTTATAAATTGAACATATTTTAAAAAAGTTTTTTATATCCTTCAAGACCTGTATAATTTAAAAATCTGTTTAAATTTTTTTCTGAAATACCTGTAGACATAGCTACTTGGTTTAAAGATTTTACTTCGACACCGTTTTCTTCAACAAATTTTTTGAATGTAGTAAGTTCAAAATTATCTTTTTCTGCACATTTTGGGCATACATTTGCTTTATTTGTATAAAAAGCCCCACAGCGAGCACATTTTTTTGCTTCCATAATAGACCTCCTTTTTTAGTATTTCAAATTAAAATTATTTTATCACAAATTAAAATAAAATGGAATATTTTTTGTGAAAAATGTTACAGATTAGTAACTAAAAAAATTTAAGGAAGCACTTGAAATGCTAAAGTATTTTTAGTAAAATAAAAGAAATTAAAGAATATGGAGGTTTATAAAATGAGAGATGAAAGAATAGAAAAATTAGCACATAATCTTTTAGATTATTCAATTGGATTAAAAAAAGGTGACCACATTTTAATTGAAATGATGGGAGAAAATTCAATTCATTTAGGAAAAGAAATAATAAAACAAGCTGAAATTATGGGAGCATACCCTCACTTTAATATTATAAATTATAGTGTTTTAAGAGAAATATTAAAGAATTGTTCAGAAGAACAGATAAAAATGTATGCAAAACATGATTTACAAAGAATGCAAGATATGGATGCTTATGTTGGAATTAGTGCTAACCCTAATACAGCAGAATTAAATGGAATAAATAAAAGTAATTTAGAAATTTATAATAAATATTATACAAAATCAGTTCACATAAAGGAACGTGTTCAAAATACAAAATGGTGTATATTAAGATATCCAACAAATGCGATGGCTCAAATGAACAATATGAGTTATGAAGAATTTGAAGATTTTTATTTTAATGTATGCACAGTAGATTATGCAAAAATGTCAAAAGCTATGGATAATTTGGTGGAATTGATGAATAAAACAAAAAATGTTCATATTATTGGACCAGGGACAGATTTAAAATTTAGTATTGATGGAATAGTGGCGAAGAAATATATGGGAACATTTAATATACCAGATGGAGAGGTTGCTACAGCACCAGTAAAAACAAGTGTTAATGGATATATAACATATAATACAGATACGAGATACAATGGAATACTTTTTAATAATATAAGATTTGAATTTGAAAATGGAAAAATAGTAAAAGCTACTTCAAATAAACTTAAAGAAATGAATGCAATTCTTGATACGGATGAAGGTGCAAGATATATAGGAGAATTTGCATTAGGATTAAACCCTTATGTTGAAAAGCCTATGTGTGATACACTTTTTGATGAAAAAATAAAGGGAAGTTTTCACTTTACACCGGGGGAGGCATTAGAAGAAAGTGATAATGGAAATAGGTCAGCAATTCACTGGGATATAGTGAATATTCAAACACCAGAATATGGTGGTGGAGAAATTTATTTTGATGATGTTTTAATTAGAAAAGATGGAAGGTTTGTTTTAAAAGAATTAGAAGAATTAAATCCTGAAAATCTAATCTAAAAGAACAAAAATGATTATATTAGAGCGGAAAGTCTTTTGACTTTCCGTAAATTATTCTTGTGCGAAATAATAAAAATCGAGAGAATTTTAAAATTAATTTGACAGTTTACGTAAAATTAGATATACTAGTAATGATAAATAAAATTAAGGAAGGAAATAAAATGTTTACAGATTATACAAAAATAATTATTAAATCAGGAAATGGTGGAAATGGAGCCGTTTCATTTAGAAGGGAAAAATATGTTGCCGCAGGTGGTCCAGATGGTGGAGATGGAGGAAAAGGCGGAGATGTGTATTTTAAAGTAGATAAAGACAAAAACACATTAATTGATTTTAGATATAATAAAAAATATAAAGCACAGAATGGAGAAAATGGTAGTGGCGCAAAATGTACTGGAAAATCTGGAGAGGATATATATATTGGTGTACCAATTGGAACAATTATTAAAGATGCTAAAACTGGAAAGGTGGTAGCAGATTTATCTACTCCAAACCAAGTAGAACTTGTGCTTCGTGGGGGAAAAGGAGGAAAAGGAAATCAACATTTTGCAACAGCTACAAGACAAGCACCAAGATTTTCTCAAGATGGTGAGCCAGGAGAAGAAAAAGAAATTATTTTAGAGCTAAAACTATTGGCAGATGTTGGACTTCTGGGCTTTCCAAATGTTGGTAAATCAACATTTTTAAGCACTGTTACAGAAGCAAGACCTAAAATTGCAAATTATCAATTTACAACATTAGAACCTAATTTAGGTGTGGTAAAAATAAATAATGAATCTTTTGTTATAGCAGATATACCAGGAATTATTGAAGGAGCAAGCAAAGGAGTAGGGCTTGGGCTTAATTTCTTGCGTCATGTTGAAAGGACAAGACTATTACTTCATGTTATTGATGTTTCTGGTTTAGAAGGAAGAAATCCTATAGAAGATTTTAATATAATAAATAATGAATTAAAACAATATAGCCAAAAACTTGCTTCAAGAAAACAAATAATAGTTGCAAGTAAGGCGGATATTGAAAATCAGGAACTATATAAAGAATTAGAAGATTTTGCAAAAAAACAAAATATAAAAATATTTAAAATTTCTAGTGCGACAAATGAAGGAATAGAAAATCTTTTAAGTTATGTGGCAGAAGAGTTGAAAAAACTTCCAAAAGAAGATTTATATGAAGAAACAGATAAAGTAATATATACATTAGAAGAAGATAAAAAAGATGAGTTCTTCATAACTAAAGAAAAAAATACTTTCATTCTTACAGGAAAAGCAATTGAAAGACTTATGGGAAGAATAAACATTAATGATAATGAGTCTATGTACTATTTCCATAAATGTTTAGAAAACATAGGAGTAAATAAAGCTTTAAAAGATAAAGGAATTAAACAAGGTGACATTGTTAAAATTTTAGATTATGAGCTAGAATGGTTTGAGTAAAAATATTATTAAGGAAGAGGAGTAAATTTATTATAGAAAAAATTTAAAAAGTCAGATTTTGAAATCTGACTTTTTTTAGAAAATTTTTCAAAAGTTACTTAAATTATTGATAAAAAAAATCAATTATAATATAATATAAATGTTAATGGAAATAAACAATTAAGAAAGGTTGATGAAATTATGATAGATTTTTTAAGTAACAAAGCTAGAGAAATACGAAAAGATATAATAGAAGAAGTGTATTATGCGCAATCTGGACATCCCGGGGGATCACTTTCAATAGCTGATATAATGGCAGTGTTATATTTTGATGAACTAAATATAGATGAAAATAATTTTAATAAAAAAGAAAGAAATAGATTGGTATTATCTAAAGGGCATTGTTCGCCAGCTTTATATGCTGCTTTAGCAGAAAAAGGTATTATAAAAAAAGAAGAATTGAAAAATTTTAGAAACATAAATAGCAAACTTCAAGGACATCCAAATATGAATGATGTGCCAGGAGTAGATATGAGTTCAGGCTCATTAGGGCAAGGCTTATCAGTTGCGGATGGTATGGCAATTTCTGCTAAATTAGATAATTTGGATTATAGAGTATATTGTATTTTGGGAGATGGAGAAATAGAAGAAGGACAAGTTTGGGAAGCGGCAATGGCAGCAAGTAAATATAAACTTGATAATTTATGTGTAATTGTTGATAATAATAATTTACAAATAGATGGAAAAATAGAAGAAGTTATGAGTCCATACCCAATAGATAAAAAATTTGAGAGCTTTGGATTTTATACAATAACAATAGATGGAAACAATATAAAACAAATTTTGCAAGCATTTAAAAAAGCAAAAGAAAACAAAAATAAACCAACATGTATTATAGCAAAAACTATAAAAGGTAAAGGGGTATCTTTTATGGAAGATAAGGCAGAATGGCATGGTAAAGCACCAAATAAAGAAGAGTTTGAAAAAGCTTTAAGGGGGATATGTTATGAAGATCATAAATAAAAAAAGATTTTCTTTAGCTGTTTTAATACTTATAATATTAATAATATTAGTTATAAGAGGAATAGGAAAGATAGATAAAAAAGAAGCACAGGAAGTTTCTAAAACTAATACTACTCAAGAAGAAAATGTTGAGAGTACGCCAGTTAAAAGAGATTTGAATAATTTAAAAGAAGACGAAGCTTCCTTTGGGCAAATAGATAAACCAGTATATAAAAAAGAAGAAAAAGAAATAAAATTGCCAATAATGATATATCATGCATTTAAAACTCCAGAGCCAGAAGATGATAAATATAAGCTATATAGTACAGAAGCAAGATTTGAGGAAAATGTTACAACTTTATTAAATGATGGATATACATTTATAACTTTAGAAGATTTATATAAATATAACCAAGGCAAGATTGGTTTACCAGAAAAAAATATAACAATTACAATGGATGATGGATGGATTGGGAGCTATACAGAAGCATTTAATGTAGCCAAAAAGTACAATATTCCTATAACTATTTTTATTGTAGAAAATTTAGTTGGAAGTGAGGATTATTTTTCTTGGGAACAAGCTAAAGAAATGTATGACACAGGGCTTGTGAAAATTCATGTTCATGGACAAAGACATATAAATGCAACAGATTATTCAAATACAGCCCAATTGGTAAAAGCATATAATGAAACTCATAGCTTAATTGAAGAAAAGCTAGGAGCAAAGCTTCAAAAAATAATGGCATATCCAGCAGGTAAAAGTTCTGAAAAAACAATAAGTGCATTAAAAGAAGCTGGATTTGAAGTTCAAGTACAAACAAAATATGGAACAGTAAATAAAAGTACAAGTTTAAATTTAACAAATTTAGGAAGAATAAGAGGAGAAAGAGCAAGTGGGCAAAGTATTTTAAAAACAATAAATAGCAAATAATAATAGCAATTAAGAGTTATTATAATAACACATTAAAATTGCATCTGAATTTTTATAATATTTTTTTCGTAAGCCAACCTGCGTAAAACCAAATTTGGTATATAAATTAATTGCAATTTTATTTTTAGAGCTAACTTCTAAATGTATTTTTTTGATATTATTTTCTACACAGTAAGTAATTAAATATTTCATAAGTATAGAGGAAAGATGTTTTCCTCTATAACTTTTTTTAATCACAATATTTGTTATTTCTGCTTCATCTAAAACTATTAAAATTCCTGCAAAACCTATAATTTCATCAGCTAGTTTTAGAACAAAGTATTTTGAATTTGAATTTTTTAGTTCAGAACTTAAAATATTATAATTCCAAAAATCATCAAATTCATCTTCTAAAATATTTTTTATAGTATCTAAATCTTTAATAGACATTTTAGATATTTTTACTTCATTTAAATTCATTTTTAATCTCATTCCTTTCTCAAGGCATAATGGTTAGAAAAAATTAAAAGTATAATTAAGCCAAAGAGCTTCCGTTTTGCAAGTTCTGCAGAAGATTTTCTTAAATAAAGAGGTTCTAAATTTGAAAATTCTGATTTTTTAAATTTAGAAAGTCCTGCAAGAGCTAGATTTACAGCAGATAAATCATTACAATCTGAAATAGTACTTGTTGGAAAATATTTTAAAATTTTATTTTTATAATTTAAAGCTCCATCTCCTACAAATGTAATATTTTTGTATTTATTACTTAAATTTAAAAGAAACTCATCTATATTTGAAAAAGTTGCAGGATAAATAGAATTATAGTTATTCGCTTCCTTTTCAAAAACTTCTAAATAAACATTTTCATTTTTTGCATCAATTAAAGAGCAAATAACAGTATCTGTTTTTAAATTGTGGGCAAGAGCTTCTAAAGAACTAACACCAACTGTAGGAATATTTAAGCTATCTCTAAATGCTTTTGCAGTTGCAACTCCAATTCTAATTCCTGTAAAAGAGCCAGGTCCAAGATCGCAAACAATTAAATTTATATCTTTTAAAGCTAAATTTGTATCAATTAAAATTTGTTCTATAAGGGGCATAAGAGATTCAGAATGTGTAAGCCCATTGTTTAAATTTTCTTCTTTTAAAACATTTTTATTATCTAAAACAGCAACACTACAAATTTTGCTAGATGTATCTATACTCAAAATTTTCAATTTAAAATTCCTCCTTAAAAATATCTAAAATTTTTTCATATTTTTCGCCAATTGCTTTAACTTTTAATATACGTGTGTTTTCATCTATGGAAGATTTTTCAAGAAATATGTGAATATATTCTTTTGGCAAAGCTTCTAAAATGGTTTCGCCCCATTCTATAATGCAAATTCCTTTTTCAAAATATTCTTCTCCACCAATAGCATAAAATTCGTCTACATCGGTTAACCTATATACATCAAAATGATATATGTTTACACCATTTGCCTTATATTCATTAACAATATTAAAAGTTGGACTTGATATTTCGTTTTGTAAGTTATAATAGCTTAAAAATCCTTCTGTAAATTTGGTTTTTCCCGCTCCTAAATCGCCAGTTAATATGATGGTATCTCCACAGCATAACAATTTTGCTAGCTCTTTAGCAAAATGCAAAGTATTTTCATAAGAAGAGGAAGTATATGTTAATATTTTCATCAATAAAAATCCTTTCATAAAATAATTACCAATATAATACTACAAATTCAAAAAAATATCAATATTGACAAATATTTAAAATAGAGGTAAAATAGTATGGTATTAAGAAAAAGGAGTGTTTGAATGCAAAATAGTAATAGAAAATTATTTGACAGTCTGGTATCAAGAACAAAAATATATCTAGTTGTCATTTTTATATTATTAGTAATAATATGTATACAAAATACAAAATTAATAGTTCCATCACTATTAATATATATAGCAATAATTGGTTACACATATTTTGCAAATAATAAAAGAAAAAGTGAAATATCACAACATCTTCAAGATTTAACTTTAAATGTTAATTCAGCAGCAAAAAACAGTTTAATATATTCTCCATTTCCATTAATAATAGTTGAAACAGACGGAAACATTATTTGGAGAAGTACAAAATTTGTTTCAGAATTTGCGAATATTGACATGAATAATTATATAAATATTTTATTAGAAAATATAAATTTAGAAATACAAGATAGAAAAAATAAAAAAGATAAATCAATAGTAAGAAGACTTGAAATTGAAAATAAAACATATAAAATATTAGGGGAATTTGTAAAATCTGGAAATATAGATAGAAAAAAAACAGATAAATATATGATGATTCTATATTTTGTAGATGAAACAAAAGAAGCAAAATTGAGAAAAGAGTATATAGATTCTAAAAGTTGTGTAGGAATAATTATGATAGACAATTACGAAGAAACCATGCAACAATTAGATATTGATACAAAACCACAGATAATTGCAGAAGTTGACAAAAATTTGTATGAATATGCAAATGAAACAGAAGGAATAATGATAAAAACAGACAAAGATAGATTTGTATATATTTTTGAGTATAAATATTTAGAAAAAATAAAAGAAAGTAAGTTTGCAATATTAGATACAATAAAAGAAATAAATATACCAGGAAGAAATCAACTAACACTTAGTATAGCAATTTCTAATGAAGGTAAAACAAATAAAGAAAAATATAAAACAGCAGAAAGTGCTATGGATGTTGTTTTAGGTCGTGGTGGAGACCAGGCAACAATAAGAGAAAATGGAAAATATCAATTTTTTGGTGGTAGAGTAGAAGAAGTAGAAAAAAGAACCAAGGTAAAGGCAAGAATAGTAGCACATGCTTTAGAAGAATTAATTTCAGAAAGCGAACAAGTAATTATAATGGGGCATACTGTGCCAGATATAGATTCTTTAGGTTCTTCTCTTGGAATGTATAGACTTTCTAAAAAATTAGGAAAACAAGCTTTTATTGTTGCAAATACAAATACAATGGCATTAAAAAATGTGCAAGAAAGTTTGGATAAAGATGAAGAATATAAAGATGTAATAATAAATGGAGAAATTGCAGAACAAAAAATAAATGAAAATACTTTATTAATAGTTGTAGATACACATAAAACAAGTCATGTTGAAGTTCCAAGTTTATTAGATAAGACTAATAAAATAGCAATTATAGATCATCATAGAAGAAGTCCAGATTTTATAGAAAAAAGTATTTTAACATTTCATGAAGTATATGCGTCATCTGCAGCAGAGCTTGTTACAGAGGTACTTCAATACACAAGAGTTAATGCTAATTTAAAAACTATGGAAGCAGAAGCATTATATGCAGGAATTATGATGGATACAAAGAATTTTACTTTTAAAACAGGGGTACGTACATTTGAGGCAGCTGCATATTTAAGAAAATTTGGTGTTGATATAATAAAAGTAAAAAAATGGTTCCAAAGTGATTTAGAAACATATAATAAAATTACAGAAATAATTAAAGATGCAAAAATAATTAAAGATAGTATTGCAGTAGCAATATATAATAAAGAAGATAAAAATGCTAACATTATTTGTGCTAAAACAGCAGATGAGCTTTTAACAATAGGCAATATTACAGCATCTTTTGTAATTGGAAATAATGGAGAAAAAATTACAATAAGTGGACGTTCTATTGGAGATATAAATGTGCAAGTTATATTAGAAAAACTTGGAGGGGGAGGACATCTAACTCTTGCAGGTGCACAAATTCAAGGAAATTCTATAGAAGAAGTTGAACAAGATTTAATGAAAAAAATTGATGAGTATTTTGAAGAAAATATAAATTAAATTTATCTACTAGGAAAGTCTTATGTACTTTTTTAGTAGATAAAATCATATATGTTTAGAAAAGAGGAATCGAAGTATGAAAGTAATATTAAAAGAAAATATAAAGTCAATTGGTAAAAAAGACGAAATAGTTAATGTTTCAGATGGATATGCAAGAAATTATTTATTTGCAAAAAAATTAGCGGTTGAGGCAAACAATGAAAATTTGTCTAAATTAAAAGCTAAAAAAGATTCAGAAAACTACAAAAAAGATATTGAAAAGCAAGAAGCAAAAAAAGTAGCAGAAGAGTTGGAAAAAATAAAATTACAATTTAAAGTAAAACAAGGGGAAAATGGTAAAATATTTGGTGGAATATCATCTAAAGAAATAGCCGAAAAACTAGAAAAACAGCAAAAAATTAAAGTGGATAAAAAGAAAATTGAATTAAGAGAAAGTATAAAAACATTAGGAATTACAAAAGTTAGTATAAAATTATATGAAGGTGTTATAGGCACAATAAAAGTTGAGGTTTTACCAGAATAAAAAACAATATAAGAAAAATAATAAAATGAAAGGATGTACTTAAAATGAAAATACTTTTAGACGCTATGGGTGGAGATAATGGACCAGACGCCAATATAAAAGGTGCAATAAATGCAATAAATCAAATAAAAGCAGAATTGGTTTTAATAGGAAAAGAAGAAATAATAAGGGAAAAAGTAAAAGAATTTTATGGTAAAACTTTAGAAGAAATTTCATCAAGACTTAAGGTGAAAAATGCAACTGAAACAATAGAAATGGAAGACAAACCAACAGATAGCATAAAACATAAAAAAGATTCTTCTATGGTAGTTGGCTTTAGAATGTTAAAAGAAGGAGAAGGAGATGTTTTTATATCTGCTGGCAATTCAGGAGCTTTGCTTGCAGGTGCAACATTGCTAGTTGGAAGAATAAAAGGAATTGATAGACCTGCATTAGCTGGAATACTTCCTTCATATAAAAGTAGATTAGTTTTAATAGATTCAGGTGCAAATACAAATTGTAGACCAATTAATTTATTACAATTTGCCCAAATGTCTAGTATTTATATAAGAAACACATTTGGAGTTGAAAGCCCTAGAATAGGTTTATTAAATATAGGAACAGAAGAAACAAAAGGAAATGAGCTTACAAGAGAAAGTTATAATTTATTAAAAGAAAAATCTCAAGAGCTTAATATTAATTTTATAGGTAATGTTGAAGGAAGAGATGCTTTTTCTGGTGAAGTTGATGCTATTGTTACAGATGGTTTTACAGGAAATGTATTTTTAAAAGCTGTAGAGGGATTAGGCAAATTTGTAAAAAGAACATTAAAAGAAAGTTTAACTGAAAATATATTTTCTAAAATTGCTGCATTGCCTGCACTTCCTGCAATGAATAAATTTGCAAAAACTATGGATTATAAATCTTATGGAGGAGCCCTATTTTTAGGAGTAAAAAAACCAGTTATAAAAGCACATGGAAGTAGTGATGAAAAATTATTTGAATTTACTATAAAACAAGCAGAAAAATTTGTTGAAAATAAAACAGTAGAAAATTTAATTAGCGAATTTGAAAAATTAAAAAAATAATTTTATATAACTATTGACAAATAAGATAACATATAATATAAATTTAGTATGATAAAACTAACCAATTGATATAAAAATATATAAATATCATTTGCAAACTTGAGAGGAGGTGAACTTAAGAAATGAGTTCAGAAGAAATATTTGAAAAGGTAAAAGCAATAATTATTGATTTATTACAAGTATCAGAAGATTCAGTAACATTAGACGCAAATTTTATAGATGATTTAGGTGCTGATTCTTTAGATTTAGTGGAATTAATAATGGGAATTGAAGAAGAATTTAATTTAGAAATTCCAGATGGAGAAGCAGAAAAGGTTGTAACTGTAGGAGATGTAGTTGATTACATAAAAGAAAATGTTGAATAAAAAATAAGACGACACATTTGCTTTGAGCATGTGTCGTTATTTTAAATAGGGAGAAGAAAAATGTTAGTAGCAAATAATTGGAATGATTATAAAATTTTAGATATGGCAAATGGACAAAAATTAGAAAGATGGGGAAATGTTATTCTCTCAAGGCCAGACCCACAAATAATATGGAAAGATAAAAGTTTTCCAGATAAATGGAAATTGGTAAATGCTACATATAATAGAAGTAAATCTGGAGGTGGCTCATGGGAATATAACAAACAAATTCCAAAAAATTGGCAGATAAAATATAAAAATTTAACATTTAATATAAAGCCGATGGGTTTTAAACATACAGGTATTTTTCCAGAACAAGCTGTTAATTGGGACTGGATGATGGAAAAAATAGCAAAATCTAAAAGAGAAATTAAGGTCTTAAATTTATTTGCATATACAGGGGGAGCTACAGTTGCTTGTTTATCTATGGGAGCTTCTGTTTGTCATGTTGATAGCTCAAAGGGCATGGTATCATGGGCAAAAGAGAATGTTGTAAGCTCTGGGTTAGAAGATAAAAAAATAAGATATATAGTTGATGATGTTAATAAATTTGTTTCAAGAGAAATAAGAAGAAATAATAAATATGATGCAATTATCATGGATCCACCATCATATGGTAGAGGAGCGAATGGAGAGGTTTGGCAATTTGAAAATAATATTTATGATTTAGTTCAGTTATGTACAAAAGTATTGTCAGATAACCCACTATTTTTCTTAATAAATTCATATACAACTGGAATTTCAAGTACGGTTTTAGAAAATATTTTAAATTTAACGGTTGCTAAAAATCATATTGGGAAAATTACATCTGGAGAAATAGGACTTCCTATGGAAAATTCTAAATTGATTTTACCATGTGGAATATATGCAAGATGGGAAAATTAAAAATGTTCTAAATTATAAAAATGAAGCTAGAAAGGGTGAAACTTTGAATGAAAGTTTTGTATGAAGATAATCAGATAATCGTAGTTATAAAAGAGCCTAATATTCCATCTCAAGCGGATAAAACAAAAGATGAAGATATGTTAAGTATGGTTAAAAAATATGTTAAAGAAAAATATAATAAACCAGGTGAAGCCTATATTGGGCTAGTTCATAGGCTAGACAGACCTGTTGGTGGAATAATGGTATTTGCAAGAACTTCTAAAGCGGCTTCAAGGTTAAGTGAACAGGTTAGAAATAAGGAGTTTAAGAAAAAGTATCTAGCTGTTGTTGATGGGAAGTTTGAGAATAAAAAAGGAACATTAGAAGATTATTTATTTAAAGATGAAAGAAATAATATTAGTAAGGTTGTGCCAAAAGAAAAGAAGAATTCAAAACTTGCCATATTGGATTATGAAGTTTTAAATTATGATGATAAAAGAGATTTAAGTTTGATAAAAATTAATTTACGTACAGGTCGTCATCATCAAATAAGGGTCCAAATGGCAAATGCTGGTCATGGGTTATTTGGAGACCAAAAATATGGTACAAGAGGTAAAGGCAAACAAATAAGGTTGTGGGCATATGAATTGGAATTTTTGCATCCGGTGAAAAAAGAAATTATGAAATTTGTGGAATATCCTACATGGAGTGTAATTGAAAAACTAACATAAGCTTACTTTGTTTTTAATTTAACATGAAAAGTGATTTGTTACAATTCACAGTTCATGAAATAATTTATATTAAAATTTGATAATATATTGTTTTTTATACCTTGGCGAA
>USQS01000016.1 GCA_900556865.1 uncultured Clostridium sp.
GCAAGAAATAGAAAAAATTTTCTTGCTTTTTTTAGGTCTTTATAGTAGTCAAAATGTGCACAATGAAATACTCAAAATTTGCACAACAAAATGCTCAAAAATTGCACAATGAATATTGAAAAAAATAAAAAATTGTGTTATTATAGATATGAAGAAGAGGTGAATATAATGAAATTAACAAAAAAAGGTTATATGCCAAGATTAATAGATAAAACAATAGAAGAAAATTTAGAGTTTTTTGGTGCAATTAGTATTGAAGGACCAAAGTGGTGTGGAAAGACTTGGACAGCTTTGAATCATTCAAATAGTGTAGCATATTTAAATAATACAGCAGATAATTTTAGAGAAAAGCATTTAGCAGAAATGGATGTAAATTTGGTTTTAGATAAAGATAAGCCAGAACTAATTGATGAATGGCAAGAAGTACCTGCAATATGGGACGCTGTAAGGTTTAAATGTGACCAAGATAATGAAAAAGGAAAATATATTTTAACGGGTTCGAGTGTTCCCGTAAGTGATAAAATACATCATTCTGGAGCAGGAAGAATTTGTAAAATGAAAATGTATACAATGTCTTTATATGAATCAGGAGATTCTAGTGGAGATGTTTCTTTAAAAGATTTATTTGAAAATAAGGTGAAAAATAAATTAGTAAATAAGGTAGAATTAAAAAAATTAGCAGAACTAATTGTAAGAGGTGGTTGGCCTGAAACAATTAATATTAGTGTAGCAGGAGCTATGAAAATAGCTAAAAGTTATATTGAAGCAGTTTTAGATAAAGATATTATAGAAATAGATGGAGTAAAACGAGACAAACAAAAAATGGAAATGCTGTTAAGATCTCTTGCAAGAAATGAAAGTACAGTTTCAGCAAATAATGTATTAATGAAAGATATTGATGATAATGTTACAGAACAAGATGTTGCAATAAGTAGAAATACAGTTGCAGATTATTTAAATGTACTAAATAGATTACATTTAATTGAAAATCAACTTCCTTTTATGTATAAAATACGTTCAAGATTAAATGTAGGGAAAAATCCTAAAAGACATTTTGTAGACCCATCATTAGGGTGTGCAATTTTAAACATTACTCCAGAAAAATTAATGAATGATTTAGAAACAATGGGATTATATTTTGAGGCATTATGTGAGAGAGATTTAAAAATATATGCAGAAAGTATAGGAGCCAAGTTATATCATTATAGAGAAAATGATACAGGAGTTGAAGTTGATAGCATAATAGAAATTGCAGATGGAGAGTATGGAGCAATTGAAATAAAATTAGGTTCAAATAAAGAAGAAGAAGCTGTGGCAAGTTTGAAAAAATTTTATGAATTAGCAGAAGTTAAACCAAAGTTTATGTGTGTAATTTGTGGTTTATATGATGCGGTTGTAAAAAGGCCAGATGGAATTTATGTATTACCAATTACAGCACTGAAGCCTTAATTCTAACAGGTATTAGCTAATTAAAAATAGGAAAATAAAAAATTTTTTATTATTTTTTTGCGAAAAAAGAAACTAAAATGGCTGTAATTCACATAATTTCTAAAAAAGAGCGATTTTTAGAAAGTTTTGACTTTTTTGCCAATTTGTAGTATAATAGAATTGTTGATGACATAGAGATAATTGTTTGTTGACATAAAAATACTGAGAGGAGTGGTTACATGTTTAACATAGGAGACAAAATAGTATATCCAATGCACGGAGCTGGAACAATTGATTCTATAGAAGAAAAAGATATTTTAGGTGAAAAAGAATCTTATTACATATTAAGAATGCCTGGAGAAGTTAAGGTAATGGTACCAATTGCCAAGGCAGAACAAGTAGGTGTAAGAAATATTATAGACAAAAATTCTGCAGATAGAGTTTTTAAAGTATTAGAGCAAGACGAAACAGAGATGAATAAAAATTGGAATAAAAGATATAGAGATAATATGGAAAAACTTAAAAGTGGAGACATTTATGAAATAGCAGATGTTGTTAGAAATTTAGCATTTAAACAAAAGGAAAAAGGTTTATCTACAGGAGAAAAGAAAATGTTAAATAATGCTAGGCAAATTTTAGTTAGCGAACTTGTTTTAGCAGAGCATTCAAATAAAGATGAAATAGAAGAATTGGTTGATAATAAAATAAACAATTCATTTTTAATGTTTAAAGCAGATGATACTGCAAAACAAAGTGTTGTAAACAAATTTATACCATTTGATGGAGCTACATCGTAAAAATTAACAAAAATCCTTGCTTTTTTTGTATACATGTAGTATAATAGGCAAGGTAAGACATTCCTTACTACTTAGTTTGAATCCTAAAACACCAAAATTCAAACCAGGTTTAAGGAGAAAGCAAATAGGAGGTGTAAAAATGATATCAAAAGAAATGAAAGCTGAAATCATTGAAAAATATAAAAGAGATGAAAAAGATACTGGTTCTCCAGAAGTTCAAATAGCTCTTTTAACAACAAGAATCAATGAATTAACAGAACATTTAAAAGTTCATAAAAAAGATAACCATTCTAGAAGAGGACTTTTAAAAATGGTTGGAAAAAGAAGAAATTTATTAAACTATTTAGCTAAAAAAGATATAAATAGATATAGAGAAATAGTTAAAAAATTAGGATTAAGAAAATAATGTTTATGGGGCGGCTTAAAGTATTATTGTTTAAGTAGCCCCTATTTTAAAATCAAATTGTACTTGCATTTAAAATTTTATTAAATAAAATTTTAAGTGTGAACAAATTATTAAAAAATTAAAGATTTTTTTCAGATTTGTTCAATATATTTTAAATTCAAAAATTTATTTTATAAATAATTGTATATTATTCATATTTGAGTTATATTACCAAATTTTGAAAAAAACATACTAAAATAGGAGGATTTTATGTTTAAAGTTTATGAAACAGAATTAGCAGGAAGAAAGTTTAGCATTGAAACAGGTAAAATGGCTAATTTAGCAAATGGAAGTGTATTAGTAAGGTATGGAGATACTGTAGTAATGGTAAATGTTACAGCTTCAAAAGAACCAAGAGAAGGAATTGATTTTTTCCCACTATCGGTGGATTATGAAGAAAAATTGTATTCAGTAGGGAAGATTCCTGGTTCATTCACAAAAAGGGAAGGAAAGCCTACAGATAAGGCAATTTTAACATCAAGAGCAATAGATAGACCATTAAGACCTTTATTCCCAAAAGATTTTAGAAATGATGTTGTAATTGTTGCAACAGTACTTTCTGTTGAGCAGGACAATTCGCCAGAAATTGCTGCAATGATAGGTGCGTCTTGTGCATTATCAATTTCAGATATACCATTTGGAGGACCAACTGCTGCTGTAAATGTTGGGCTTGTTAATGATGAAATTATAATAAATCCAACAGAGGAACAAAGAAAAGTTAGTGACTTAACTCTTACTGTTGCAGGAACAATGGACAAAATAGCAATGATAGAAGCAGGAGCAAATGAAGTACAAGATGAAATAATTTTAGAGGCAATAAAAAAAGCTCATGTAGAAATAAAGAAAATGTGTGAATTTATTTCAAAAATAAAAGAGGAAATTGGAAAGCCAAAATTTGAATATAAATCATTTGCTGTAATTCCAGAAATATATGATTATTTAGCTGAAAATTATAAGCAAGAAATGAAAAATGCTGTAACAGAAAAAGATAAAACTATAAGAGATGAAAATGTTACAAAATTAACTCAAAAAATAGAAGAGGAATATAAAGAAAAATATGGCGAAGAAAAGCTTGAGGAAGACAAAATTGCAATATCAGAGGCTTTATATAAATTAGAAAAAAAGGTTGTAAGAGATATGATTTTCTATGATCACACACGTGTAGATGGTAGAGCTTTAGATGAAATAAGACCATTATCTTGTGAAGTTGGGTTACTTCCAAGAGTTCATGGAAGCAGTTTATTTACAAGAGGTTTAACACAAGTTATGTCTATTGCAACATTAGGTATGGTAAGTGAAGAACAAGAATTAGATGGAATAGATACTCAAACATCTAAAAGATATATGCATCAATATAATTTCCCTGCATATTCAGTTGGGGAAGCAAGACCATCTCGTGGACCTGGAAGACGTGAAATTGGGCATGGTGCTTTAGCTGAAAAAGCTATTATTCCAGTACTTCCATCAAAAGAGGAATTTCCATATTGCATAAGAGTGGTTTCTGAAATACTTTCATCTAATGGTTCAACATCACAAGGAAGTATTTGTGCAAGTACTCTTGCATTAATGGACGCAGGTGTTCCAATAAAAAGACCAGTAGCAGGAATTTCAACAGGTCTAATAACAGACCCAGAAGATGAAAATAACTATGTTATGATGACAGATATACAAGGAATTGAAGATTTCTTTGGAGATATGGACTTTAAAGTAGGTGGTACAGAAAAAGGAATTACTGCTATACAAGTTGATATAAAAGTTAATGGTTTATCATATGATATAATAAAAGAGGCTTTTGAAAGAACACGTAATGCACGTATGTATATATTAAATGATATAATGTTGCCTGTAATTTCTAAGCCAAGAAAAGAAATTTCTGAATATGCACCAAAAATAATAACAACAAAGATTAAAGTAGAAAAAATAAAAGATGTAATTGGTACAGGCGGAAAGGTAATAAATAAAATAATAGAAGAAACTGGCGTTAAAATAGATATTGAAGAAGATGGACAAGTATTTATTTATGGGCAAAATAGTGAAAAGGCATATGACGCACTAGATATGATTGAAGATATTGTTAGAGAAATAGAAGTTGGCGGAATTTATTATGGTGCAGTTATAAGAATAACTTCTTTTGGAGCTTTTGTGGATTTAGGAAATGGAAAAGAAGGTTTACTTCATATTTCTAAAATTGCAAAAGAACATATTAGAAGAGTTGAAGATTATATTAAAGTTGGAGAAAAGGTTACAGTAAAAGTTACAGATATTGATAACCAAGGCAGAATTAGTTTAGCAATGAATGAATTAAGAGAAAAAAGAGAAGATGCTGAAGAAGAAGCAAAAAAAGAAGAAGAGTAAATAATTTTTTGAAAGGATAAAGGAAGAGAAAATGCAAAACATACTAACACTTGAAACAAAAAAATATGCTTTAAAATTAGAAAACTTTGAAGGACCATTAGATTTGTTATGTACTTTAATTGAAAAAAATAAAATGAATATTTATGATATTAAATTAGATGAAATAACAGACCAATATGTTGAATTTTTGAAAAAAGCTAAAGAGTTAAATCTTGAAGTTGCAAGCGAATTTTTAGTTATGGCATCGACTCTTCTTTTTATTAAGTCTAAAAGGCTACTTCCAGGCAAAGAAGAAAAAGAAGAAATTTCTGAAGATGAGCTTATAAGAAGAATTGTGGAATATAAAAAATATAAAGATATAACTAAAAAATTAAGAACAAATTTTGATGAAAATGCAAATAGGTTTTTTAGAATGCAGGAAAATATTACTTTACCAAAACAGTGTTTAGAAGAAAAATATGAGGAAAACATAATTCCTACAATTTATGAAAAAATGTGGGTTAAAAACAAAGAAAAAATAAATGAACATGCTAAAAATATAGAAAAAATAGCTGTTACAGATACTTATACAGTTGTTAGCAAAGTTAAGCAAATGTTTAAAGAATTAATAAAAAATAAAAAATTTGTATTTAATAAAATGTTTTCTTTAAAAGAGCATAATAAAAATGAAGTGGTTACTGCATTTTCTGGGCTTTTAGAACTTTCAAGAAGAGATAAAGTAGAAACTACGCAAGACAAGTTGTTTGGAGATATAACTGTTGAAAAGAAAAAAATGAGTGTTTAAGGAGGATTGAAACTATATGAAAGAAATTTTGCTAGATGCAACCATAGACACTATAAAGTTAATCCCGTTTTTGTTTATTACATATTTAATTATGGAATATATAGAAAATAAAACAAGTAATAAGCTAAAAAATAAGATACAAAAAACTGAAAAATTTGGTCCTTTGGTAGGAGCTGCTGTTCGGAATTTTACCACAATGTGGTTTTTCGGCAGCAGCAACTAATTTGTATTCTACAAGATTAATTACTTTAGGCACATTAGTTGCAGTTTATTTATCAACTTCAGATGAAATGGTACCAATATTTATATCTGAAGAAATACCAATAACTATAATATTAAAAATTTTACTTGTGAAATTTTTGGTTGGAGTTTTCTATGGTTTTTTTATAGATTTATTTTTTAATAAAATATCAAAAAATAAAATGGAGAAAGAACCGAAAATAGAAAGTCTTTGTAAAGATGAGCATTGTCATTGCCAACGTACGGGAATTGTAAAATCTGCTTTGAAACACACTGTTAACATAACAATATATATTTTTATAATTACTTTAATAATTAATTTATTAATAAGTATAATTGGAGAAAGTACAATAGAAAATTTTATACAAAATAACCTGTATTTAGGGCCTATTATTTCAAGCTTGATTGGTTTAATTCCAAATTGTGCAGCTTCTGTAATTATAACAAATTTATATATACAAAATGTAATAAATGCTTCTGCTTTAATTTCTGGTTTACTAACAGGAGCTGGAGTGGGACTTATTGTACTATTTAGAACAAATAAAAAAAATATAAAAGAAAATTTAAGCATTGTTTTTATGATATATTTAATTGGTGTTGTAACGGGTTGGGCACTTCAGATGTTTAATTTCACAGTGTGAGTGTATTAAACTGTGATAACAAATAAGAAAAGTAGCAATTTATTCTTGCTACTTTTTATTTTAAGTGCTATAATAGTAGCATATTTTAAATACATTCCATAGAAAAATTGCTATGTAATTTTTTGTGGAAGAACAAAGACGGGGTAGGCAAGAGTATTAAAATGTTAAATTATGTTAATTACCCTTTTGTTTTATAAAGATGTGAAGGAGGCTAAAAAATGAAAGTTAGCAGAGAAGAAATAGAACATATTGCTAATTTAGCAGAACTAAATTTAGAAGAAAGCGAAATAGACACATATATATTACATTTGCAAGATATTTTGAATTTTGCAAATATAGTAAATAGTGCACCAGTAGAAGATTTAGATGTGACAATAGCTACTAGAGATAGCAAAAATATATTTAGAAAAGATGAAGTACGAGTTTTTAAAGATAATGAAAGCTTGTTTGTAAATGCACCAGCTCAAGCGGAGCATATGTTTAAAATACCAAAAGTACTATAGATTTTAAGTTAGGAGGATATCAAATGGAAATTATTGATTTAACAGTACATGAGTTACAAGAAAAATTAAAAAATAAAGAAATTACAGTAACTAAAATAACACAAGCATATGTAGACAGAATAAATGAAAAAGAAAAAGATGTACAAGCTTTTGTAACTAATTTGAGTGCTGAAGCATTGAAAAAGGCAGAAGAAATTCAAGAAAAAGAAGATAATGGGGAGAGCTTAGGAGATTTTGCAGGAATTCCAATTGGAATAAAAGATAATTTATGTACAAAAGGAATAAAAACAACATGTTCTTCAAAAATGTTAGAGAATTTTATATCGCCTTATTCTGCAACTGTTGTTGAAAAATTGGAAAAAGAAAATATTATAAATCTTGGAAAACTTAATATGGACGAGTTTGCCATGGGAGGTTCAACTGAGACTTCATATTTTAAGAAAACAAAAAATCCATGGAATTTAAGTAAAGTTCCTGGTGGTTCTTCTGGTGGAAGTGCAGCAGCTGTAGCGGCAGGAATGGTTCCTTGGGCATTAGGATCTGATACGGGAGGATCTATTAGGCAACCTTCAAGTTTTTGTGGAGTTGTAGGATTAAAGCCAACTTATGGTTTGGTTTCAAGATATGGTTTAGTTGCTTTTGCTTCAAGTTTAGATCAAGTAGGACCAATTACAAAAGATGTTACAGATTCTGCCATGCTTTTGAATTTAATCGCAGGTCATGATGAAAGAGACACAACATCTGCAGACCTTGAGAAAAAGGACTATTTAAAAGCTCTTATAGGAGATGTAAAAGGTTTAAAAATTGGTGTTCCAAAAGAGTTTTTTGGAGAAGGCATAAATGAAGAAGTAAAAGAGTCTTTAAAGCAAGCTATAGAAGTTTATAAAGATATGGGGGCAGAAGTAAAAGAGTTTTCCCTTGATATTGCAAAATATGCATTAGCAACATATTACATAATAGCTTGTGCAGAGGCAAGTTCAAATTTGGGTAGATTTGATGGAATAAGATATACATATAGAACACCTGAGTATAAAAATTTAAAAGAGTTATATAAAAAATCTAGAAGTGAAGCATTTGGTGCAGAGGTTAAAAGAAGAATAATACTTGGAACTTATGTTTTGTCTTCAGGTTATTATGACGCATATTATAAAAAGGCTCAAAAGGTTCGTACAATGGTTATGAATGAATTTAATAAAGGATTTGAAAATTATGATGTTATTTTAACACCAACATCACCTACAGTTGCTTTTGGGATAGGCGAGAAATCTAATAACCCATTAGAGATGTATTTGGCAGATATTTGTACGGTTTCTGTAAATATAGCAGGACTTCCTGCAATTTCAATTCCTTGTGGGGTTGATAAAATGGGTATGCCAATAGGAATGCAATTAATAGGAAATAAATTTAAAGAAGAAACAATTTTAAATACAGCTTTTGCTTATGAACAAAAAATAAATTTCCGCAAGAATTATAAACCAACATTTAAAGGAGGTGAACAATTTTAAAGATTTTGCTAGTAGCTAATCTTTAAAATAATTATGAGAGAAGATTATGAAGTAGTAATGGGATTAGAAGTTCATGCAGAACTTTCTACAAAAACAAAAATATTTTGCTCTTGTTCAACAGAATTTGGAGCTAAACCAAATACACATGTATGCCCAATTTGTATGGCAATGCCAGGGACACTTCCTGTTTTAAATGAAAAAGTTGTAGAATATGCAGTTAGAGCGGGTTTAGCTACAAATTGTACAATTTCAAAAGATAGTAAAAATGATAGAAAAAATTATTTTTATCCAGATACACCAAGAGCATACCAGATTTCACAATTTGATAAACCATTATGTGAAAATGGGTATATAGAAATAGAAACAAGTAATGGAAAGAAGAAAATCGGAATAACTCGTATTCATATAGAAGATGATGCAGGAAAATTAGAACATGATGATTTGGCAGGAGGAGCTCTTATAGATTTAAATAGAGCAGGAGTGCCATTAATAGAAATTGTATCTGAACCAGATTTTCGCTCAATAGAGGAAGTTAATGCATATTTAAGAAAATTAAAATCAATACTTGAATATGTCGAAGTATCAGATTGTAAAATGGAAGAAGGCTCATTTAGAGCAGATATTAATACATCAATTCGTCCAATTGGCTCTGAAAAACTTGGAACAAGAACTGAAATGAAAAATATGAGTTCTTTTAGAAGTATAGCAAGAGCACTTGAATATGAAATAGGCAGACAGGTAGATATTATAGATAATGGTGGAGTAATTAGCCAAGAAACAATAAGATGGGATGAAGTATCTGGAAAAACATTTTCTATGAGAGATAAAGAGGACGCACAAGATTACAGGTATTTTCCAGAACCAGATTTAGCTGCAATAAAATTATCTGATGAATATATAGAAAATATTAGAAAAACTTTGCCAGAAATGCCAGAGAGCAGAAAAGAAAGATATTTGAAAGATTATAAATTATCTGAAAAAGATGCGAGAATATTAACTTCTTCAAAATATTTATCAGATTTATTTGAAAAGGCATCTGAAATATGTGGAAATTATAAAGCCGTTAACAATTGGATAATATCAGATATTTCAAGAATATTAAATGAAACAGAAATGGATCCAAAAGAAATACCTTTTGATGCTAAACAATTGGCCAATTTGGTTACATTAATTGATAATGGAACAATTAGTTCAAGCATTGGTAAAAAAGTGTTAATGGAATTGTTTGAAAACCCAAGAAACCCAGAAGACATTATAAAAGAAAAGGGTTGGATACAAATTTCTGATGAAGGGTCAATTAAGGAAGTTGTATTGAAAATTATTGAAGCAAACCCTCAATCTGTTATGGATTATAAAGCAGGTAAAGATAGAGCTTTAGGATTTTTAGTAGGGCAAGCTATGAAGGAAACGAAAGGAAAAGCAAACCCAAAAATATTGAATAAAATATTTTTAGAGGAATTGAAAAAGTAAGTTTAAAGCACAGAAAAATGTTTTCTGTGCTTTAATTAATTGTATTGAATGAATTTATTTTATAAATCTTGCGTGTAAACAATTTACTGAATGTTTCAATTTATAGGGAGTTCAAAAGTAGAATAATTACTGAAAATTGAAAAATTTCAGATTTGTTTTATGAGTTAAAATCTATATTTTTTAAACCAAATTCTATAATTTGGTTAATAACACAATTAAAACTAATATCATTTTTATCAGCTAATTCATTTATTTTATCAAATGTTTTTCCACTAATTCTAATTGTGCGAGTTACGCTATTTTTAGCTTTAGAGCTTTTTTCAATTTTTAAACTTTCCATAATACCTCATCCTTTCGCTTAATAATACTTATTGTATACAAAATAGAAATAAAAATCAGTACACTATATTTAATTTATTCAATATAAGTTTAAAAAATGTACAATTTTCAGTTTTCGTTTTACATTTTTTGGCGTGTGCCAAAAGTTCAAAATGTTAAAAAAACCGAAGTATCATTAATTTAAATACTTCGGTTTTTGCTTGATTTTATAGATTCTAGAATTCTTTTGCAATTTTGTCTGCAACGATTCCACAAATAATAAATTCTATAGCAAGATATGTACTTGTTTTAAATATAGCAAATCCTAAATTATAAACAAAAGGTATGTGAAATATAAATAAATAGCTTGCAAGTAAAAATGTTCCTAAAAGTAATATTCCAAAACATATTTTTAAACCTATTTTCATAATTTTTAAATCAGTTTTATCAAGTTCTAAAAAAATTTTTTTTATATTAACCATTCAAAATCAATCCTTTCAAAATAGATAAAAAGTCTACATAATTATGATAACATGAAATAATTATAAAAGCAAAGTCAAAAAATTCAAAAAATGTTAAATTTTACTTGAACAATATTATATAGTTGTGATAAAATAAGTCTGAAATTGTACTATTATAGGAAAAATTTTAGAACTTCCTATAAGAAACATTTTGCACAAAAAGATGAAGACTTTATAAAGATTTAATATGTGCAAATATTATTAATATCCATTTTTGTTCTATTTAAAAATAGAGTTTAAATGGTAAAATATTTAAGGAGGAATTATTATGGCAATATTAGTTACAGGGGGAGCTGGTTTTATTGGAAGCCACACAGCAGTAGAATTATTAAATAGCGGAAAAGAAATTGTAATGATAGATGATTTTTCAAACAGCAAAATGGAGGCTGTAGAAAATGTTAAAAAAATAACTGGAAAAGATTTTAAATTTTATGAAATGAATTATTTAGATAGAGAAAAATTGGAAAAAGTATTTGAAGAAAATAAAATAGATTCTGTAATAAATTTTGCAGGTTTTAAAGCAGTTGGAGAATCTGTAAAAGAACCTTTAAAATATTATTATAATAATATTTCAGGAGCAATTGTGCTATTACAAACAATGGAAAAATTTGGAGTTAAAAAGTTTGTATTTAGTTCTTCTGCAACTGTATATGGAGACCCAGAAAAAGTGCCTTTAACAGAAAGTAGTCCAATTGGAGGAACAACAAACCCTTATGGAACAACAAAACTATATATAGAGCAAATATTAAAAGATTTATATAAAGCAGATAATAGTTGGGATATTTGCATATTAAGATATTTTAACCCAGTAGGAGCACATGAAAGTGGACTTATAGGAGAAGAACCACAAGGAATTCCGAATAATTTAATGCCATACATTGTAAGAGTTGCTTCAGGCGAGTTAGAGCAATTATCAGTTTTTGGAAATGACTATAACACTCCAGATGGTACAGGTGTTAGAGACTACATTCATGTTGTAGATTTAGCTAAAGGACATGTGAAAGCAATAGAAAAATTAGATAAAGAAAGTAATGGATTATATATCTACAATTTGGGTACAGGTAATGGTGTAAGTGTATTAGATATGGTAAAAGCATTTGAAAAATCAACAGGTAAAAAAATAAGTTATAAAATAGCTCCAAGAAGAGAAGGAGATATTGCAAGCTGTTTTGCAGATGTTAAAAAAGCTGAAGAAGAATTAGGATGGAAAGCGCAAAAGAGTTTAGAAGATATGTGTAAAGACTCATGGAACTATATAGTAAAGAAAAAATAAAAAGGAATGAAAATTATGAATTTTGACTATAGTTTAGAGCCAGGATTGGTTTTAAATAAGAAAGTAGAAGTAGTAAATAAAATAGAGCCTCAAATAACAATTATAACACCTTTTTATAATACTAAAAAAGAAATATTAGAAAAAACTGCAAATTCAATATTAAATCAAACATATCCATATTTTGAATGGCTTATTATAGATGATGGCTCACATGATAAAGAAAGTTTAGAAGGTTTAAACCAAATTTCAAAAATGGATGATAGAATTAAAATTATGCACAAAGAAAATCAAGGGTTGGCTCAAACAAGAGACTATGGAGCGAGAAAAGCTTGTGAAAGTTCTAAATATTTACTATTTATAGATGATGATGATGAACTTTCATCTACATTTGTAGAATGTGCATACTGGACTTTAGAAACAAACACAAAGGCAACTTGGGCATATGGAGATTCTGTAGGGTTTGGAGAACAACAATATATATGGAGAAAATGGTATAATCCAATAAGGCAAAAAAAAGAAAATAGATTAGTAGCATTGAATTTTATACGTAAAAAGGATTTTTTTGAAGCAGGTGGATATGAATTAAAAGAAAAAGGTGTATATGAAGACTGGAATTTTTGGCTAAAATTAATTGCTATGCAAAAATTTCCGGTAAG
>USQS01000017.1 GCA_900556865.1 uncultured Clostridium sp.
AAAAGTTCAAAAAGTAAAATAAAATAATAAAAGTACTTGAATTAGTCGACGAATTTTAGTACAATAAAGATGTTAAATGAATTTGAAAAGAAAAAGTCAAATTATTAAATAGGTGGTGGTAATATGGCAAAATATAAAATTATTTTTGATGGCGAAGAAGAAGACGAAATTTTTAGTACATATGAGGCTGCAAATGAACAAGCACTGTATCTGTGTAGCTGTGCAAGAGTGGGAGCAGAAACTTTACATATGTCAAACCCAGGAGATTATGAGTATGATGACGAAACATGGGAAGATCCGGAATATGAAATAATTGAAGTTGAAGATTAGGAGGAAAAAGCATGATTTGTGAAAGATGTGGAAAAGATTTTGATGTTGAAGAAGAAAGAGAAGAATTTGAATTAGAGACGTTAAAAAGTTATGACAATTTAGAAAGAAATTTATGTGCAAGTTGTGCAATAAACGCTATTGAAAGTTTAGAAAGTGGGATTTATTTTGAATATTGTAGTAGATGTGGAAAAAAATATGATCCAATAGATGCAGAATGTGAATTTGAAAGTATACACACAAATGATTATGGAACATATGCTTCAATATCTGATATGACAAGTGAATTTTTATGTTTAGATTGTGCACTAGATGAATATAATAATACTGAAGAATATTAGTAAATGCGTTACAGTTAAGTAAAAAATAAAAAGAGCATAACAAAAAAGGTTTTTAACCTTAAATTTGCTATGCTATAACTGTATTATTATTAAAAGCTTTATAAAAGTATGTAAAAAGTTGAAAAATCTCTTGATAATTTTGAAAAAATGTAATATAATTGTAACAAAATTGTAATAATAATGAAATAAATATTATTAATAAGCAAGGGAGAAGATTTTATAATGTTTAAATTTGGTTTAGGGCAAGATATAGGTATAGATTTAGGAACAGCAACAGTTATAGCATATGTAAAAGGAAAGGGAATAGTACTTCGCGAGCCATCTGTAGTTGCAGTAGATAACAACACAGGAGAAGTTGTTGCAGTAGGTGGAGAAGCTAGAAGAATGCTTGGAAGAACACCTGGAAATATAGTTGCTACAAGACCTTTAAGAGATGGCGTAATTTCAGACTATACAGTAACAGAAAAAATGTTAAAATATTTTATAAATAAAGTTGGTGGAAAAACCTTATTTGCACCAAGAATAATGATATGTATTCCATCTAGAGTTACAGAGGTTGAAAAAAAGGCAGTAATAGACGCGGCAACACAAGCTGGTGCAAGAAAAGTGTATTTAATAGAAGAACCAATAGCAGCAGCAATTGGTGCAGGAATAGATATTTCAAAGCCTTGTGGAAACATGGTTGTAGATATTGGTGGAGGAACAACAGATATTGCAGTAATATCACTTGGAGGATCAGTTGTAAGTACATCTATAAAAGTTGCGGGAGATAAATTTGATGAATATCTTGCAAAATATATAAAGAAAAAATATAATTTAGCAATAGGAGAAAGAACTGCCGAAGAATTAAAAGTAAATGTAGGATGTGTGTATCCAAAAATTCAAGATGTTGAAATGGATGTTAGAGGTAGAGATTTAACAACAGGGTTACCAACAACAATTACAATTCATTCAAGTGAAATGCTAGAAGCATTGCAAGAACCAGCTATGATGATAGTTGATGCTGTTCATTCGGTATTAGAAAGAACACCACCAGAACTTGCAGCAGATATAAGTGACAAGGGAATATATATGACAGGTGGAGGTTGTTTGATAGACGGTTTAGATAAACTTTTGCAGGAAAAAACTGGAATAAATGTTATGATAGCACAAGATACTGTTTCTTGCGTAGCTTTAGGAACAGGAAAAGCATTAGACAATCTTGACACATTAGATGAAAAAGCACGTAAACAAGCATAAATTTTATAAAAAAGAGCAATAATAAATTTTAGAAGGTGAAAAAATGAAAAGATTTTTTAAAATTTTAATTATTGCTTTTTTATTATGTATATTTACATATATATGTAAAATTAACAGTATACCAGAAAATATAATTTTATATAATGGGGAAATTCTAAAATTATGTAATTTTCCAGGGTTATCATTAAAATTAGAAAATAAAGACTATAATTCAGTTTTAGTTTCGTCAAATATGAATAATGCCAACAGCAAAAATACAGTTAAAGTGAAATTATTTGATTTTGTTACAATTAAAGAAATTAATGTAAGCGTTTTAGATAAAACTACAGTTATTCCTGTTGGACAAGTTTCAGGTTTAAAACTTTATACAAATGGAGTATTAATTGTGGGAATGGGAGAAATAAAAGGAGAAGATAACAACAAATATAAACCATATAAAGATACAGGAATAAAAGAAGGAGACAGAATTACAAAAATTGATGATACAGAAATTTCAGATACTAACAGTTTAATAAATATTGTAAATAAATCAAATGGAAAAAGTCTAAAAATAACCTATATAAGAGACAATGAAGAATTAAATACAAATATTATACCTAAAAAAACGTCAAATAATGAATATAAACTTGGATTATGGGTAAGAGATAGTGCTGCAGGTATTGGAACACTTTCGTTTTATGAACCATCAACAGGAAATTTTGCTGCATTGGGGCATCGGAATAACAGATCAAGATACAGGAGATTTAATAAAAATAGCAAATGGAGAGTTTTTAAATACAAAAATTATTTCAATTGTAAAAGGGCAAAAAGGGAATCCACGGAAAAATTCAAGGTAGTATTGAAAATCAAGAAACTATAGGAAATATATATAAAAACAGCAATTTGGGAATATATGGAACTGTAAATAATTTAAGTGCAATAAAAATGGACTTATCTAAAGAAATGGAAGTTGCAAAAAAAGATGAGATTTCTTTAGGGGATGCATATATTTATTGTGATTTAGATGGAAATGGGGCAAAAGAATATTTAGTGGAAATTGAAAAAATATTTATAAATAATGATTATGATAATAAATCTATGCTTATTAAAATAAAAAGTCCAGAATTACTAGAAAAAACAGGAGGAATAATACAAGGAATGAGTGGATGTCCTTTAATTCAAAATGGTAAATTTATTGGTGCTATAACAAATGTATTAGTAAATGATCCAAGTCAAGGATATGCTGTATTTGGAGATATTATGATAAAGGAGATGAGAGAATAAACAAATTTATTGAATTTTTAGAAAAAACTATTTTTCATATGTTGACAAAATGAAAAAAAAAGGGTATAATCGTAAGGTATGAATAAAAATGATGAAAAATATAGGTATAATTTAAATATATATCTAATAACAAGAGGAGGGAATAAAAATGGCACAACCAAAAAGAAGATGGTCAAAAGCAAGAACACACACTAGAAGATCAACATGGAAATTAGAAACACCAAAGTTTTCAAAATGTTTAAATTGTGGTGAAGCAGTATTACCACATACATTATGCTCAAATTGTGGATACTATGATGGAAAACAAATCATAGTAAAAAAAGATAACAATGAGTAAAATATCCACATAAGGAGGAAAGATAAATGCAAATAGTAAAAGGTATATTAATTGTAATTTATTTTATAGTTTGTGTAGCAACAATAATACTTGCGCTAATACAATCTAAAGAAGATGCTGGATTATCTTCAACAATAACAGGAACAACAACTAATAATTTCTTTGAAAAAAACAAAGGAAATACAAAAGAGGGAAAACAAAAAAAATGGACTGTAATTTTTGGAATTATACTTGTTGTGTTATGTATTGCATTAGGGCCTATATATTTAATATAAGAATAAAATAAGAGGGGTGGAGTAATCTGCCCTTTTTCTATTAATATGAATAATGCTACACTTTAGAAAGGAATGAAGACAACAATGAAAATAAATATAATAAGAATTGTTTTATTTATTTTAATATTAACAACATTTATTACAATATTTAGGTTTTCAAGTCAAGATGGTCAAACATCTAGTAGTTTAAGTAAAGAGGTTACAGAAAATGTAACTAAAAGAATAAATAAAATACAGAATTTAGAAGAAACAGAAAGAAAAAATGTACTTAGTAGAATTGAAAAAATAATAAGAAAAATTGCCCATTTTTCTTTATATACTATAGTTGGGATTTTGCTAATGAGTTTAGCTTGTACATATGAGTTTACAGAATTTAAAAGAGGTGGAATAAGTTTTTTAATAGGGCTTATGTATGCTTGTTTAGATGAATTACATCAATTTTTTATATCTGAAAGAAGTGCACAAATTACAGATGTAATGATAGATTCCATGGGTGTATTATTTGGGATATTGCTAGTAATGCTAATTTATAAAATATATACTTCAAGAAAAGAAAAATAATATCTATACGAGAAAGGAAGAAAAAATATGGCAAGTAAAAGTAAAACTATTTTTGTATGTAATGAATGTGGCTATGAAAGTGCTAAGTGGATGGGAAAATGCCCGGCGTGCAATAGTTGGAATACATTTTTTGAACAAAAAGTAGATAAAATAGTAGAAAATGGAATAAAAAAAACAAAAGAAAGACAAAAACCAAAGGCTTTAAATTCATATCAAGGACAAGATGTAGCAAGGATATCTACAGGATTTGCAGAACTAGATAGAGTTTTAGGTGGTGGAATTGTAAAAGGTTCGCTTACACTACTTGGAGGAGAGCCTGGAATAGGTAAATCTACAATAATTCTTCAAATTTGTAATAAAATAAAAGGAGAAGGAAAAGTTTTGTATGTTTCTGGAGAGGAATCTGCAGAGCAAATAAAATTAAGGTCAGATAGACTAAAAATTAATAATGATGATATATTATTTTTAGGAGAAACAGATATATCTATAATAAATGAAAATATAGAAGAACTAACTCCAAAGTTAGTAATAATAGATTCTATTCAAACTATGTATTCAGATGAAATAACTGCAGCAGCAGGAAGTGTAAGCCAAGTAAGAGAGATAACATCACAAATAATGAGAATGTGTAAATCTAAAGGTGTTACTACTATAATAATTGGACATGTAACTAAAGATGGAACTATTGCAGGGCCAAGGGTTTTAGAGCACATGGTTGACACGGTTTTATATTTAGAAGGAGAAAGATATTTTTCATATAGAATATTAAGAGGAGTGAAAAACAGGTTTGGTTCTACAAATGAAATTGGAATGTTTGAAATGAAAGGAGAGGGATTAGTAGAAATTGCCAATCCTTCTGAAATCTTAATATCTGAAAGAGAAGATAACCCATCTGGTTCATGTGTAATTGCAACTATAGAAGGAACAAGGCCCATGCTTATTGAGCTACAAGCATTAACTACATTGAGTGTTTTTGGCATTCCAAAAAGAACAGCAAATGGATTAGATTATAATAGATTAGCTGTGTTAATTGCTGTTTTAGAAAAAAGAGCTAATTTGAATATTGGTGGACAAGATATTTATGTAAATGTGGTTGGTGGAATAAAAATTAATGAACCATCTATTGATTTAGGAATTGTTTGTGTTTGTGCTTCAAGTTTTAAAAATATACCAATTCCCAAAGATACTGTAATAATGGGAGAGGTTGGCTTGACACGGAGAAATAAGAAGAATAAATATGATTGAAAAAAGATTAAAAGAAGCGGAAAAGCTAGGATTTAAAAGGTGTATTATTCCAGAAAATAATAAAAAATATCTAGATGAAAAATATAATTTGCAAATAGTTGGAGTAAAAAGTATTGAACAAGCATTAAAGGTTTTGAATTTGAAAAAATAGAACTAAATTTTAAAATCATTATAGAAAGGTGATGAAAATAATAAAATTACTTGATTTAATATATCCGCCAGTTTGTGGAATATGTAGTAAAGGCAAAAATGTATATTTATGCAAAAAATGTAAAAAAATATTACAAATAAAAGCCGTTTTTGGTTCTGAAAAATATGAAGACAAATACTTTTCAAATCATATGTATATATTCAAATATGATGGAATAATTAGAGAGCTTATATTAAAATATAAATTTAATGAGAAACCATATTTGTATAAAATTTTTACAAATTTTTTAGAAAAATTTAAAAAAAATAATTTAAATTTGGAAAAATATGATATAATAATTCCAGTTCCAATAAGCAAAAAAAGATTTAGGCAAAGAGGGTATAATCAAAGTGCTTTAATATCAAAGGAACTAGCAAAAAATAACAATATAAAATTAGAGAAAAATGTGCTTATAAAATATACAAATAATACTGCTCAAAGTAATTTAAACAAAGAGCGGTAGAGAAGAAAATGTAAAAAATGTATATAGAATAAAGAACAAAGAAAAAATACTAAATAAAAATATATTAATAATAGATGATGTTTTTACAACTGGCTCAACAGTAAATGAATGTGCAAAACAGCTTTTTATAGCAGGGGCTAAAAATATTGATGTATTAACTATTGCAAAGGATTAAGGAGGAGTTTATGGAAGATTTAATAGAAAGTATATTAGATTATGTTCGTTCAGATTATACTGATTATGCAATAATGCTAAACGGAGAATGGGGTTCAGGAAAAACCTATTTTTGGAATAACCAAATAAAGAAGAAAATAGATTCTATGAAGTTAAATGGTAAAAGATATACAACTATTTATATGTCTTTATATGGAATTTCAAATTTAGAAGAAATAAGTAAAAAAATATTTATAGAAACAACTCAACTTATGGACAAAAACTTAAGAAAATACATGGATAGTAATTCAAAACATACAATTCCAGAATATGCAAAAACAGGACTAGATATGGCAAACTTTTTTGGTGTTACAACAAATGGAAATAAGATAGATTATGGGGAATTTTTCGCAACAGACAATAAAGTGTTGTGTTTTGATGACCTAGAAAGAGCAAATGTTGATGTTATAGATATTTTAGGATATATAAATAATTTTGTTGAACATGATCATATTAAAACAATAATTATTTGTAATGAAAAGGAACTTTCAACCAAAATGAAAAGTAGTAATGTTGAAATGAAAACTTTTATTGCAACATATCTTCTAGATAAACAAGGTGAATTAAACAGTACAGACAAACCAATGGTAGAAAAAATTCAAAGTAAAATTGAGCATGTATTTGATAAAGCGAATGACTATGAAAGAATTAAAGAAAAATTAATAGGAGAAACTTTTGAATATAACCCACAATTTGACTATATTATAAATGGAATTTTAATGAGATATGAAAATGATAAAGATTTAATAAGATTTTTAAGAGAAAATACAGGGCTAATAATAAATACATTCAAAAAAAGTGGAACAAGAAATTTGCGTATTTTAAAACATGCTTTAAATGATTTTAAAAAGATTTTTCAAGAAGTAAATAGACTATATCCAAATACAAATAATAGAGTAATGCAAACTATGTTAATATTTACAATTGCAGTTTCTTTTGAAATAAAAGCAGGAAAAATTACAAAAGAGAAATTTAAAAACATCAAAAATAATGAAGAATACAAATCAATATTAGTTTCTTCAAGAGTTTTAATGGACAATAGGCAATTTTATATAAAAGAATTTGATGGAAATTATTATTATAATTTTAAAGCAGATTATAGATTTTTTAAATTTATTGAATATTATATTAGAACAAGAATTTTTGATATGAAGTTATTTAAAGAAGATATGGAACAAGTAAACGAAAATGAAAATTCTAAAAAAATACCAGCATATAAGAAAATTCTTATTGAAGAATATTGGAAGGTGCAAGATGATAAATTATTTGACATTGTACAAGAAACATTAGAAGATGTAAAAAAAGGTAATATAGAGTTAATTGATATTGTAAAATTATTTGCATATTTTGTATATTTTTCTAAAAATAATTTAATAAGTTATGATTTAGAAACTTTAATGCCAATATTTATTGATGGAATGAATTTGTCGGCTAATCATTCTAGCTATTGTAAAAATGTAGAAGAAGAACTTGGAAAAGTATTAATTAGAGAAGAAACAGATGAAATGGAAGAAATAATAAATAGATTTAATGAATTAAATGAAGAGCTTCTTAAGAAAGAATATAAAGAAAAAGCCGAGGAAATATTTAAGTCAATTCCAATGAAAATGGAGCAATTTTATGAAAGGTTTGATGCTGAATGCATGAATATACCTATATTCAAATATTATGACCCATATCAAGCATTTCAAAGAATATCGTGTGCTAGCAATGAAGATATTGTTGCCATAAAAGAAAAGATTATAGATAGAGCAAATAATAATCCAGAAATTACTAAAATTGAAGCATTAAATTTAAAAATGCTTGGGCAAATTATTAATGATTATGTAAAAGGAAAAGAGACTACAATTAAAACAGTATTGTTAAGAGAATTCGCAAAAGAATTAAATGAAATTGTAAAAAAGTAGTATAAAAAATGCATTTCATATGTTATAATATAAAGTGATAAATGAAAAGAGGAGATGATTGAATGAAAACACAAGAGATTTATAATATAATTGAAACATTGCCAGAAGAACTTTATAGCAAAGTACTTGACTATATTGAGTACCTTAAATTTACAACTATTATTGATAAAGCACCAAATGATTTAATTATAAAAGATAAAAAAGATTTAAGAAAAAAAATAGAAGAAGGAATTCAAGATTCAAAAGATGGAAAAGTTTGTTCTATGAATGATGTTTTTGAAGAAGTAGAAAAAATTTTGAAAACATAAATAAGGAGGAAACATGCAGGAAAAATATGAAATACAAATATCATTAAGAGCCAAAAACGATTTAATAAATATTGTTAAATATATAAAAGATGAATTAAAAGAACCATCTATTGCAGAAAAATATGCTAGTATAATAAAAGAAAAGATTCGAGACCTAGAATATAATCCACAAAGATATTCAATTGTAGATAATAATGCAATAAAAGATTTACAAGTTAGAAAGTTAATTATCAAAAGATATATTATTTTTTATAGAGTAAGTGAAAATAAAAGAATAGTAATTATAGATAGAATTTTATATGGAGCATCCAATTGGATAAATGAATTATAAGATTTATAAAGTTTGTTAATTTCTATGTAGGGAATGTAAAGTAGTGCAGTATAGGTAATGCTGCACTTTTTTTAAAAGCACATACAACTTTACGTAAACTTATTGCCAATTTGAAAAATATATGTTAAAATATTTAATTAAGATGTAAATTATTTGAATAAAGGCAAGTAGTAAGCCTTTAGAGAAATGAGGTTAGTATGAATTTAAAAAATTTAATGGCTAAATTTTATCTAGACAAAGAAAAAGATATTGTAGTTAAATTATTTAAATCTAATGAAGATGAATTAACATATATTATAGAAACACCAAACCACCACACAGGTAATTTAATAACAAATTTAAGTAAAGTTGCAGGAGTTAAAACTGTAAAGAATGAAAATGATATGAAAATAATTACAGGAACTTTATATGCTTGCATTAATGATGAAGCACAAGAGCTTTATATATTTAGACTTGGGGGAGTAAAAATAGCAAATATTTATCCAGATGGAAAAGTTGAAAGAATAGCAAAAATTCCTGCAATAATAAAATTGCTTATGGCACAAACAAAGGATTATAAACTTCCAATAGAAAAAACAATAATAAAATCATATATTTACAAAAAGTCAAAATTTAGAACAGACTTACATACACATTTGAATCAAATTTTACAACCAGATTTATTAATAGCATTAGGAATAAAACACCAAATAGGGTATTCACTATATTATATAAATAAATTGGGAATTAAAGTTTCTAAAGAACAACAGAAGTTATTGGAAATAAAAAGACAAGAAATTGAAAAAATATATAGTAATTCAGACCTATCAGGAAAAAAATTAGAAAGAAAAATAAATGATGAAACACAGATTAATTTAGCAGATTTAATTTTAAATAATCTAAAAGATTCAGAAGAAAATATTATAAAAATAAGAAATAGTTTAGTACTTTTAAAAGACGGGCAAGCGGTATTTACTAATTTGGAAAAAACGCTTTTATATAGATATGCAATAATTAGAGGAAAACAGGTAAGAGAAGAAGAAAGAGTAAAATTAGAATTAAGCAAAATAGAGCAATTAGAAGATTATGACATAAAAGAAACTTTAAAAAAGATGATAGAAGATTCTAAAAAAGGTAGTAAATATGAAAACAACACTTTATACCAAGATAAACTTTTGTGGATTGCAAGGGAGTATCAAAAACAAGGAATAAAATATATTGAAATTGCAAATTCAACCCTTTCAAAAAAAGGTGAAATGGGAATAATGCATTTAGCTCAAATGCATGAAGTAATGCCAAAAATTGAAGAAGAAACTGGAGTTTCAATAAGATATTTAGCAGCAGCTAGTAGGACTTTATTTACAGAAGAACAATTAAAAGAATGCCCTGCTATAATTAAAGCATTAGCTAAAAGTCCATATGTTGTTGGAATGGATTTAATTGGAGAAGAAATAAATAATGTTACAGATTTTTCAGACATAATAGAAGAAATTGTTAGATATGCTGTTTATAAAGATAAAGGTTTTACAATAAGATTACATGCAGGGGAAACAGATAGTTTTAAAGATAATATAGAAAAAGCATTAGACTGTATGAAAATATGTGTTCCAAATGGAGAAAAAGCACCTTTATTTAGACTTGGTCATGGTCTATATGTGCCAGACTTGAATTCTAAAGAAGGAAAAAGAATAATAAATAAAATGAAAGATTTAAATACTGTTTTAGAATTTCAGTTATCTTCAAATGTAAGGTTAAATAATCTTACAAATTTAAAAAACCATCCAATAAAAAGTTATTTGGACGCAGGAGTAAAATGTGTGCAAGGAACTGATGGATGTGGATTTTATGGAATAGATACAATAGATGAGCAAATTGCTTTGAAAAATTTATTAGATGTTACAGAATTAGATTTTGAAAAGATGAGAAAAGTGGAAGAAGAAATTATAGAGCAAAGGAAAATCTATTTTAAAGAGAAATCACAAGATTTTGAAACTTTTTTAAATGGAAGAAATATTGCTAAAGCTCTTTTTGAAGAAGAGCAAAAAAATCTTGCAGATATTGATTTAGAAACTATAAGCTCAAGAGAAGAAAATAACTTAAATTCTTATAAAATTTTTGAAGATAAAATAGTAAGTTTACCACAAGATAAAACACCAATTGTAATTGCAGGAGGAAGTTTTAATTCAAAAGGAAGAATAACAATACCTAAAGAATCTACTAAAAAGGCTTTAAAAAAGCTTTTAGAAGAAGTAGATAATAAAAGTACTTATATATTAATAGGTCACAAAATGCAAGGATATGAAAGAGCGGTGCTAGATATTTCTAAAGAATTAAACAAAAAATTTAATGTTACAGCTGTTGTTCCAAAATATGTTTCAGAAGATATTAGAGAAAATTTAGAGAATAGTGACTTAACAGGAATTTATGTATCGCCAGATCCTTCAGAACTTGGAATTTATAAAAGTTTTAATTATGAAATATTTGAAAGAAGAAATTCCGTTGTTGTTGCTTTTGATGGAAATTCTCCAGTGTCTAATTTAATTCAGGAAGCAAAAAATGGAAAAGGAAAGGCAAAAATCTATGTAAATTCTGATGTTGAACTTTTGAAAGAAAAAGCAAATACACTAGAGGGATATGTTAAAGTATTTGGAAATACAGAAGATTTAGCAAGTGAAATTTTAGAAGATAATCCAGAAATAAAAGAAAAAATGTAAAAAGGGGAGAATTGAATGAAAAATGTAATTACTATATCAGGAGATCCAGGAAGCGGAAAAAGTACAGTAAGAAATGCATTAAAAGAAGAGTTTGAAAAACAAGGTAAAACGGTTGTAATATGTTCTGTTGGAGATATATTTAGACACCTAGCAGAAGAAAAAGGTATGAGCATAGAAGAATTTAATAGGTATTTACAAAAAAATGACTGTGATATAGATAAAAATATAGAAAATACTATAAAAAAATTTGGAGATAAAATTAGAAATGAAAATGATTCGGATAAAATTTATATTATAGATTCAAGGCTTGCTTGGATGGTAATTCCAGATTCATTTAAAGTAAGGTTAACTACAACTGACAGAATTGCAGGAACAAGAGCTTTTGAAGATAAAACAAGAGGAGAAGAAGATAGATATAATTCACTAGAAGAAGCCATAGAAGCTACGAGTAAAAGAAAGCAAAGTGAAAGAGAAAGGTACAAAGAATTATATGGTGTGGATTTAAGTGATGAAGAAAATTATGATTTAAATATTAATACTTCTTTTGTTCAGCCATCTGAAATTGTAGATGTTATTGCTCAAAATATGGATAGAAAAAATTCTAATTTATTTGTTTGTAAAACTTGGGCAAGTCCGAAGATATTATTACCAACTCAAAGGATAAATGCTATAAAAAATTTAAAAAATGTGGATTATGGAATTGATGCAGTTACAAAAAGTGTAGAACAAAATGGATATAATCCAACAAATGCTGTTATTGTTGTAAAAAGAGATGGAATGTTTTTACTTTCAGATGGACATAATAGTGCTTTTGGAGCGGCTAAAGCCGGAGTAAATTTAATTCCATACTATGTAGAAGAAACAGATGGAAAAGAATATATAAGTTCTAAGGAAGAACAAATAGAAACTTTAAAAAGTATTTTGGGAAGAATGTATCCTAATATTTTCTATGATTATGAAGAAGTTTGGAGAGATAAAGAAACAAATGAATTATTAGAACGATATCAAGAAACTTTAAATGAAATTAATGATTTACTTAATGAAAATGGTAAGTATACTTTAAAAAAACTTGAATTTATACAAAGTAAAATTTATAATTATAGAAAAAGTGCTTTTATAATTCCTGATTTATTTTATAATATTTTCAAAGAAAAAGATAATAGTATAGTAAATATAATAATTTCAAAGT
>USQS01000018.1 GCA_900556865.1 uncultured Clostridium sp.
TAAACTAATTATATATATCTGAAAATTCAATATTACATCTTTCCATTTTATTTTGAATATTTTTATTATTTTTAATATTTCCATTAGCAGTATTATTTATTTTATTTGGAAGTATAACTTCGAAAGTAGTTCCTCTTCCCAATTCACTAAATACTCTAACTTCTCCTTTGTGTATACGTGTAAATTCATTTACAATAGATAATCCTATCCCACTACCTTCACAAGGCCTTGTAAGTCCATCATCCAATTTTATAAACTCTTCAAATATATTTTCTAATTCATGAGCTTCTATACCTATACCATAGTCTTTGATATAAATTTTTACAAATGATTTACTCACATTCATATATACTTCTATATCATTATCATCTTTATTGTATTTTATCGCATTAGACAATAAATTAAGTACTATTCTTTCTATTTTTTCTGGATCACAAGATATAATTTGTTCCTCACAATTTGTATCAAAAATTAAATTTATATTTTTATTTTTTAAATAAGTAGCTACTGACATAACTATATCTTCAACGATTTCAACTATATCGTAATTTCCAAAATTCATATCGTAATATTGACTTTTTACTTGACTAAGATCTAATAAATTTTGTACAAGTCTTAACAGTCTATATGAATTTCGCTTTACTATATTTATATGAAAATCTAGATTATCTAATATATAATTATTATTACTTCTACTTTGTTCAATTAATTGTACTATGCCTAAAATTATATTTATAGGTGTCTTAAATTCATGAGATAAGTTATTAAAAAATCTATTTTTTAAATCTTCCATTTCTACTGCTTGTTCAAGTAATTTTCCGCTCTTTTGATACTCTTTTTTTGAAGTAATATCTCTAGCTGTAAAAAATAGTGTTTCTTCATCATAATAATTTTTTATATTCCATTCTAGCCATTTATATTCTCCATTTTTACATAAAACCTTACTTTCATAATGAACAATCAAATCATTTTCAAAATCAAAATTCTCATAAACACTTCTTGAATCTTGATTTACCATTTTTTTATCCCCAAAATGTTTTTTTATTTGTTCTAACTCTTCAAATTCTTTTGCACTCCATCCTAATATACCTTTTAATCTATCTTCATTTATATATACAAGATTCCCGTTTTTATCAAATTTTCCTATTATATCTACCGAAATTTCTATACATTTTTGCAAGTAATCTTTTTTTTGTTTATATTCTTTAAGTTCATTTTTTATTTTAATAGATTCATTAATATTTGAAATTGTAACTGCTAAATGTGAACATATTGTTTTTATATAATCGTATCCAAATTCTATAAATTTTGTATCTTGTAAAAAAGTTACAACTACATGACCTAGTAATTCATCTTTTACTGTAATATTATATATTCCTATTTTATATATATTTTTTTCTTTCAATTTTCTTGTAACCATTTCATTTTCTATTTCATCTACATATTTAATACCTTCTAATTTACATTTTTGAGTATATTTCAGATGAACAGCTGTAGTTGTTTCTTTTCTTTCAGTTATTGTGAAATCATCTACTATTACACCCTTGCCAATTAGTATCGAAAAATCATTTTCATCTTTGTTATATAAGCTAATTGCAACTCCATCAGATTTAAAATTATTTATTATTTTTTCTGATATATAATTTAGTAAATTCATCAAATTATTCTTATAAATGTCTTCACCTTTATTAATACTTTCATTAATTTCTCTTAATTTAATTGAAATATAATCTAATGTTTTATCTAAGTGTTTTCTTATATCTATATTTCTAGAAGTTATATTTATATTTTTTACACTTTTATCTTCATTTAATGTAGGACTTAATGTCACTTCATACCATTTCTTTTCTCCATCTACAGTGAATACGTTTTCAGCAGAAAAAGGTTCTTTTCTCTTTATAAGTTCATTTTCAACATTTTCAATATATCCAAGCTCCTGTACATTATCATATAAATCGTTCGCTCTACATCCAATGATTTCTTTTTTTGTCTTCTTATGAAAATCACACTTTCTCTTATTAGCATATAAATACTCACCCTTTTTATTTTTTATAAAACATGACAGATTTATATTATCTAATAATGTTTCTAAATCACTTCTACTATAGTATTTTTCACATAAATCCCTTGCTACTATAAAATAACTCTTTTCTTCATAAAAATTACCTTCGAATAAATCTCCATTAAATTCAAATTTTTTGTTATAAATTTGTAAATAAAAATCAAAATTTATATCTTCATCCTTACCCAGACCATCAATTAAATTATTTATGCTTTTACCATTAGTATATAGGCAGTCTTTTACAGGAGTGTCTATGATGTCTTTTAAATTAATTTTTATTTTATTCATGACAGCTTTATTGGTAAACTTTATTTTTCTATTTAAGCTAATTACAAAAATAAAGTTGTCCATATAATTAAATACATTAACCATTTTTTACCTCCTTGTAAAGATTATTTTTTTCCTATCACTACTTATATTGCAGTATTATAAATCTTATTATATTTTCTATTTATTTCTTCTTGATCTTTAACTTCAATGTTATTTTCCTTTATTACTCTTGTTCTAAAATAAGATAACCCAACAGCGGTAAAAATGCAATCCAAAAGCATTAATATAATTGCCATTATCATAATTGTTTTAACAAACCTAGGATTTATTAATTTTCTTACAAAACTAATAAATTTATCAATTTTAGGGTTTAAAGATACCATTAAATAAAGTGCTAGAAACCCCCAAAATATTGAATACAACAGACATATTCTTCCATTCAAATTAAGTGGCATTCCAGAATAATCCCACCATTTTACATGCAAGATTATTTCGCCTATCCAACTTACTAAATACTCTATTATAGACCCAACTATAACACCGCCTATAAAAAGAGTATTATGATTTTTCTTAAAATATTGGAGAGAAAGTATCATAATGACTGCACCAACGCCATATATAGCACAAAAAGGTCCATATAAGAAACTTTTTCTACTTTCTAACATACCATATCTTGCAATTCCGAACAAAGTTTCTATAATATAACCAATTACACTATAAACAACAAAATATGCAAAAATCCTCCAAATACTAATTCCTAAAATTTTAAAACTTTTTTTCTTTTTTACAACTTTAAACTCTGTTTTTTTATCATCTATTTTCTCTATAACTTGTTCCATATACATCCCCAATTTAAATTAATTTTTTCAATTCCATAGTTAAATCTTTATAAAAATCAATTGCACCTTTATAAGTTTCAATATTTTCTAAATCTACATCAACCATTTTTAATAATTCAACAGATTTTTTAGTACATCCTTGTTTTAGCATTTCAATATATTTTTCTTTATATCCTTCTTTCCCTTCTAATATATTTTTAGCTATAATAATTGCTGCAGATATTCCTGTTGCATATTTATAAACATAAAAAGGAGTATAAAAATGTGGTATTCTAGCCCATTCATATTTAATTTGTTCATCTATAACACAGTTTTTTCCAAAATATTGTTCATTTAATTTATAATACATATTAGATAAATCATCACTTGAAAGCATTTCTCCAAGTTCAATCTTTTCATGAACCATTTTTTCAAATTCTGCAAACATAGCCTGCCTAAATAATGTTGCCCTTATCATTTCTAATAATTCATAAATTATTTCTGCTTTTTTTGTTTTATCTTGTTCATTTTCAATTTGATATTTAGCAAGTAAAATCTCATTTGTAGTTGAAGCAATTTCTGCTACCATTATTGTATAATTTGAATCAATTACATTTTGATTAGTATTAGAATAATACGAATGCATAGCATGACCTAACTCATGTGCAATTGTACTAACATCTCTTTTATTATTTACAAAATTATCTAATACATATGGATGAACACCATATACTCCCATACTATATGCTCCACCGCGTTTGTTTTCTTTAGGGTATACATCCACCCATCTATTTGAAAAAGCTTCTTCAAGCTTTGAAATGTATTCTTTACCAAGTACATTTAACGCTTTTAGAACTTCTTCTTTAGCTTGCTCGAATGTTATAGTATCATCTGATATTTGAAAAGGATTTACATAAATATCATATATATGCATTTCTTCTTTTTTTAAAAGTTTTCTTTTTAATTTTATAAATTCATGATTTACATTTATATTACTATGAACTGCTTCTATCAAACTATTATAAACCTTTAAATTTGAGTCATCATTATTAACTGCTTTTTCTAAAGAAGATGAATATTTGCGAAGTTTTGCAGTAATTGTATCTTCCTTAACTCTAGCTAGATATAATTCCCCTATTGTATTTAAAAATTCACTATATTTAGAATACATTAAATTAAATGCTTGTTTTCTAATATTTTCATTTTGGCTTTTCAAAAATATTGAATAATTACTATCTGTCATTTTTGTCTTTTTGCCATTTTCTTCTGTTATTTCTCCAAAATTGAATTCTGTATTTGTTAAAATGTCAAAAACATTTTCTTGAGCAGAAAAAACTTCTGAATACATAGCTAACAAATTCTCTTCTTGTTTACTTAAAACATGCTCTTTCTCTTTTATTATTTCTTTTATTTCTCTTTCATATCTTTTTAGTTTTTCATTTTCTTCTATAAATTTTAATAATTTATTTGTATCTATTTCAGTAATTTCAGGAGTCATAAATGACAATGTTTTTTCAAATTCTGTACCTATTGCTTCACATCTTTTATATAATTTTATATTTCCACTATCTGCCATATTTAAATGGAATTTTAGCATTCCATATGCATAAATTTTTTCATAATTTTCTAATGCTTTTTCATATGCATTATAGCAATTATATAAATTTTCTGAACTTTTTGCCAATTCCCCTTGGTATGTTTTTACTGTTTCAAGATTTTTTTGTAATTGTTTAATTGTATTTTCAAAATCTTCTGTAGATTTAAATATATCTTTTAAATTCCATTGGTATTTTTCTTCCATTTTACAATTTCCTTTCTCGCATAATTTGTGTTTTAACCATCTAATTCTTGTTCAGGCTCTTTTTTATCTGCTTCATTGAAAAAAGGAGTAGATATACCATTAAAAGTATTTTCTTTTTTGATTGCAACATAAGAAATATTTTTAGGTGGTAATTTTAAGCCTTTAATTTTTTCTTTTTGTTTATGATATCCTTCTAACATTGTTAAAGCCTCTAGTTTAGTTAATTCAACATCTTGACGTGAAATACCTGGTATATTAATAAATTTTCTTTCAGGCATACCTTGTTTTAAAATTCTTGGTTTTAAAGTACTATTCCACAAGCTTTTTCTTTTTGAAATTCTACTTTTAGATTTTTTTATTCTATTTTTCAAATTATCCATATATTCCTTATTTCTTGGCTTTTCTCTTTTACTTGTTTCACTTTCTGCTTTTTTCAATTTTTTTTCTAAACAAGCTAAATGTTCTTTCTCAAGTTTAGGTACCCTGAATAAATGAGCTTGATACAATTTTTTTATTTGTTCTTCTAATAATTTAATTTCTTTACTGTCTTTTGAATATTTTCCACTGTTTAACATCATTTCATATTTATTTTGTAAAATATATAATTTCATTTCTTCTTTGTATGTAGTACCTTCTCTTGCATTAAATCTTATTGTTGGTTTATTGCTTATACTTTGTAATTCTTCTTCTACATCATAAGAAACTGGAAAACCACTTTCAATTCGTGTCTGTGTGTTAAATCTATTTGTTAATTCTTCTAATATTGCTAATTGTTGTCCTGATAAGTGACTTAAGTCTTCCACTTGAGTGACCGCTCCCTTTATTAAATGAGCTATTGCTAACTTTGTTAATTCTGGAGCTCTTTTTTGTACAACTTTGTTTATTTCTGAACGTTCTCCATCTCTATATGGATATGGGTAATCATCATTAAATAATATTTCTTGTGCTCTATTTATTAAAGTAGAACCTGTTTCATCTTTTGCATTACAAATTTCATTTATTAGATTTTCTGAATTTATAATTTCTTTTCCCTTTTCAGTTTCTAGTTCTTGTCCTTTTGATATTTTACTTTCAAAGGTTTTATTTTTTTCTTTCTTTAAGTTTGCTTTATCTATCTCATCATGTAATTTATGCATTTTTTCAAAAAGCTCATCACACGCTTTTGTTAAATCTTCTAGTTTCACACCATTGTTTAATACCATTTCACTAACTTTTTCTCTAACCCACACAGAAACTTGTGGTAAAACCTTTTCCGCAACAAAAACACTTCCTAATACTCTTTCTTTTTCATCAAAGTTTTCTGCATAAAATTTTATTGCTTCTTCTCCTACCGGAAAGTTTACTGCTTTTTTAGAAATTGCTTCAAATTCGGATTGTATTTTAGTTAAATATTCAAGTTGTTCCTTTTGTGCAGATGTCATTTCTTCTTGCCCTCTAGAAGCGGATTTTCTTAAATTTCTTAAATTTTCTATAAAACCCATTATAATCACAAACCTTTCTGTTTCCTATACTTAAAACAATTTCATTATACCACAAGCCTATAAATTTATCAATACAATTTTTAATATCTTTAAGCATCCCTAGTTCCATAGTTGATTATATTTCTAATCGTATAACCTTATTTCACTTTTCCAAAATAATTTTCTATTATCCACAATCTACCCAAATATAATCACTACTCTAATTTTTCTACAATTTTATTCAAAAATTTCATCTAATTTTCATATTATATATAAATAGATATTGAAAGGAGGAGATGATGAATTTTGGAAATAAAAGGTAAAAGAGTTGGTTTTGTACTTACAGGTTCTTTTTGTACATTTAGTAAAACAATACCTAAAATAAAAGAAATAAAGAACTTAGGTGCAGATATTATCCCAATAATGTCATATAATAGTTACTTACTAGATACAAAATTTGGTAAAGCAGAAGATTTTATAAAAGAAATTGAATCAATTTGTGACAAAAAAATTATTCATACAATACAAGATGCCGAACCTATAGGTCCGAAACATTTAACAGATATAATGGTTGTAGCACCTGCAAGCGGAAACACAATGTCTAAACTTGCATGTGATATAATAGATACTCCAAGTTTAATGGCTGTAAAATCACACTTAAGAAATAATTTACCAGTAGTAATTGCACCTTCTACAAATAATGGGCTTGGTGCAAATATGGTAAATATTGGTAGTCTACTTAATAGAAAAAATTATTATTTTGTCCCATTTAAACAAGATAACCCAATAACCAAACCAAGGTCTATTGTTTTTGATGCTGAATACCTAATAAAAACAATAGAACTAGCACTAGATGGAGAACAAATTGAACCTATATTGTTATGAATATAGAAAAAAATAGACAAGGGATGGTATAGTTATTTTAAATTCGTGTTTAAAATAATTCTATCATCCCCTGTCTAGTATAAATTAACCTATTTTAAATCATTAGCTTTTCCAGCGATATCATTGTCTGGATTGTATGATGGATTCATAATTAACAAAAGATTCATTTTTCCAGAATATACAAATTCTGTTTTAGGTGGAATTTCAATAATATCTCCTTCTTCAACATTGAATATATCATTATTAATTTTAAATTTACCCGAGCCAGAAACTACATAAAAAATATGTGTAGATTTAGTATTTGTACAATATTTTTCATGCCCTATATATGATTTTTCTAAATCAATACTAACATTTTTATTATTTAATTCATAACTAAATCCATCCATACCTTTTTGAGAAAAAGTAGGTTCAGACGGACGCTTTTTTACATATTCCATTGCAGTCCTCCTATTATTTAATATTATATAATACAATTGCCCCGATTATTGAAAAAATAAAACCTAAAATTTTTAGTCCACTTGTTGCTTCATTTTGGTCTCCAAACCCAAACCAAATATTAGTTAAAATTCTAGCATCATATATAAGACAAACTCCTATGGCAACTAATATTAAAGATATTAATTTAATTATTATCATTTTTTAATTCATCCTTTCTAGAACTATATTTCTATTCTTCTTGTAAATTTTTCATTTATCAAACTTTGTAATTTCTTATTTTTCTCCAAACTCAAGCTAGAATCTTCTTCTAATATAGCAAGAGCAAGACTTTGAACCTCTTTTAAAACTTTCACATCTTCAAAAAGATTTGCAATTTTCATTTCTGGTATTCCGGTGTTGTGCCGTTCCGAAAAAATCTCCAGTTCCCCTTAATTCTAAATCTTTTTCAGAAATTTTAAAGCCATCATTTGTTTTACACATAATTTCCATTCTTTCTTTAACAATTCTGCCTTTACTATTACACTTTAAAATACAATAAGATTTGTATTCTCCTCTTCCCACTCTTCCTCTCAATTGGTGAAGCTGTGCTAATCCAAACCTTTCAGCATTTTCTATAACCATTATATTACTATTTGGAACATCTACACCAACTTCTATTACTGTAGTTGAAACTAGAATATCAATATCTCCATTTTTAAAATTCAGCATAATTTCATCTTTTTCTTTAGTTTTCATCTTTCCATGTAAATATTCAACATTATAATTCGGAAAAATTTCTGTTTTTAATTTTTGGGTAAGTTCAGCAACAGACTTTAAATCCATTTCTTCATTTTCTTCAACTAATGGACACACAATGTAGCACTGTCTACCCTCATCAATTTGTTTTGCAATAAATCCATTTAACCTTTCCTCAAGCTCTTTTGTAACAACAAAAGTGTCTATTTTTTTTCTATTTGGTGGAAGTTCATCTATAATTGAAATATCTAAATCTCCATATAAAATAAGTGCTAATGTTCTTGGAATTGGAGTTGCAGACATAACAATTACATCTGGAGTATTACCTTTTGCAACTATTTTTGCTCTTTGCTTTACACCAAACCTATGCTGTTCATCTGTAACAACAAGTCCTAAATTTTTAAATATTACATTATCTTCTAATATAGCATGAGTTCCTATTAAAACATCAATTTCACCATTTTCAAGCCTTTTTAGAATTTCTGTTTTTTTCTTTTTTGTTATACTAGAAATTAAGAGCTCACACCTAATTCCAAATTTACTTAACAACTTTTCAAAATTTGCCATATGTTGTGAAGCTAAAATCGCTGTTGGAGCCATAATAGCAACTTGATAACCAGATTTTACCGCTTTATAACTAGAAATAATACCTACAACCGTTTTTCCGTGAACCAACATCTCCTTGAAGTAGCCTGTTCATTGGAGTTGCCTTTTCCATATTATTATCAATTTCTTCTAAAACCCTAAGTTGTGCTTTAGTTAATTTAAATGGCAAAATATTAATTACATCACTCATTTTTACATCTTTAGAAAATTGGATTCCTTTTTCTTTTAACTTATAATGTTCATTTAAAGATAATAATGCAAGTTGGAACCCAAGCAATTCTTCAAAAACCAACCTATACCTTGCTTTTATAAAATTGTTTTTATAGCTTGGAAAATGAATTTGTTTAATTGCTTCATTTATATTAATTAAATTATATTTTTTTAAAATATAGTCTGGTAAAGTTTCTTCTAAATTACCATAAACTTCATCAATTCCATTTTCTATTATTTTTCTTATAGTATTTTGTGAAATTCCATATGTTAATGGATAAATAGGTATAATTTTACCTGTATTTTTATCTTCTCCAACTTCATCATAAACTGGAGATTTCATCTCATATCTTCCAAGTTTTGTTTCAATTCTTCCATAAAAATTGTAGGTATGACCAACTTTAAATATATTTTTTAAATATGGTTGATTAAACCATGTAATTGTACAAGCATTTTCTCCATCTCTTACAATCAATTTATATATTTTAAGTTTTCTTGCAAATGTTTCTATAACTTTTGATGTAGCAACACCTCTAATAAGCACCTCTTCTCCATCTTTACAATCTGATATTTTTTTAGGTATACTTCTATCTTCATGATTTCGTGGAAAATATGTAATTAAATCTTGAAGTGTAAAAATTTTTAATTTATTCAGTAATTTCACTCTATTAGGCCCTACATTTTTTATATATCTAACTTCTTTATTTAAATCTACTATTTTAAATTCACCTCTTTAAAAATCTAAAAAAATAAAGTTTTAATCTATCTTTAACAATTTAAAATCTAAACCATCTGCACTTACAAGCTTAAATTCTATACCATCATATACACCATTTAATGCTTCTTTAATTGAATTTCCATGAAGATGTGCATAATAGCATCTTTTAATATTATATTTTTTTAAAATTTTGAAAAAGCCTGTATTTAGGTTTTGTTTTATAATTGGTGGATAATGCATAAATACAATAATTTCTTTATCCAAATTTTTATTAATTGCATCTTGAATTGAATTTTCTAAACGAATCTCTTCTCTTGTAATTATTTTATTACTTGTTTCACTCTCAAGGTTCAAATTCCAACCTCTTGTACCACAAATTAATTTGTCTTCCACTTCTATGCTGTTATTATACAAAAAATCAATATTTGAGAAATTATTTTCTTTTAAAAATTTTTTTATATTTGTAACTGTAGTCCACCAATATTCGTGGTTTCCTTTAGACATAATTTTTCTTCCTGGCAAATTATTTATATATTCAAAATCCTTTTTTGTGTCTTTCAAATTCATTGCCCAAGAAAAATCGCCAGGAAGTACAACAGTATCTTCTTCTTTTACTTTTGATATCCAATCTAATTTTATTTTTTCTTCATGATTATTCCAATTATTTCCAAATATATTCATTGGTTTAGGGTTTGCAAATGATAAATGCAAATCTCCTATAGCATATATAGACACTATTTTTCCCCCTTTATTATAGTTTTAAATTAGGTATTGCATTTAAATCTAAATTGTCTCTTTTACCTAATATAAAATTGTAATATCCACTTGAAGCAATCATAGCAGCATTATCTGTGCATAACTTCATATCTGGCATATATACTTTTAAATCTTTAGATTCTAAATTTAACATAGCCTGTCTTATGTAAGAATTTGCAGAAACACCTCCTGCAATAGCAATCTTGTTGGAATTTGTTTGCTTTATTGCTTTAATTGTATTTTCTATTAAAACATCTGTAACTGCCTTTTGAAAACTAGCACATAAATCTTCTTTGTTAATATCTTGATATTTATGGTTTAAATTAATTACAGCCGTTTTTATTCCACTAAAACTAAAATCTAATGAATCTTTAAAATGTGTTTTTGGTAAATCATAGATAGGTTTTCCGTTTTTTGCCATTTTATCTACTTTTGGTCCTCCTGGATACCCCAGTCCAACAACTCTTGCAACTTTATCAAAAGCTTCTCCAATTGCATCATCTCTTGTTTTTCCTAAAACTTCAAATTCTGTATAATCTTTTACATGTACAATTTCAGTATTTCCTCCTGAAATTAAAACACACAAAAAAGGAGGCTCAAGCTCTTTATATGTTAAATAATTTGAAGCAATATGTCCATGAATGTGGTTTACACCAACTAATGGTTTATTTATAGCAAAAGATAAAGCTTTAGCATATGATACACCAACAAGTAAAGCACCAACTAAACCTGGACCGTATGTTGGAGTTACTGCATCAATATCTTCAAATTTAACATTTGCTTGTTCTAAAGCAAACATTGTAACTCTTGAAATTGCTTCTATATGGTTTCTTGAAGCAATTTCAGGTACAACACCACCATATTTTTCATGTATTGGTATTTGTGTATCAATCACATTTGATAAAATTTCTCTTCCATTTCTTACAACAGAGGCAGATGTTTCATCACAACTTGTCTCAATTCCTAATGTTAATATGTCTTTTTTATTTTTCATTTTTAATAAATATCAGCTTTTATGCTAACACTTTCTCCTTCCTTAATATTTAAAAATAAGTTATTATTCAATGGCTTTATATAAACTTTTTGAAACCAATTAAATAATAACTTCTTTTGTTTTCATATAATTATTTTTTTGCTTTTTCATTGTCATTTGCAATTACTAAAGGAATTACCACTACATAGATTAATCTAACTAAAAAAGTTAAACTTATAGTTAATCCTTCAATTATTGTTCCATAGATCAAATTGTCTAATACACTAACCAATAATATTATTGCAAGTATAGAAAAATAATTATCTTGTTTTACTTTTTTTAAATAATCATACCCAACTATAATTATCAACTGACCTAGTAGAAAAGATATAAATGTGCTTAATGTTGCAGAACAATCTACATCTCCTAACATAATCCATTGAATAACACATGATAAAGATTGAGCACCTAATGCAAGAGCCATAAGATATATAGCTTGTTTTGATGAAGTCTTTTTTATTATTAAGCATGTGCACAAATATGTTAAAGGATATATGACTGCACTTAAATATAAAGGCGTTTCCAAAATATTTATATGTAGTCTTGCAATAAAATTTGAAACTACCAAAATAATGGGTAAACCTAAAACCAAAATTAATGGCAAAGTATTTTTCTTCTTCATATTTAATCTCATTCCTTTCTAAGGCACGAATTTAGTTGCAAATAAATTAAAACTTAACTTAAAATTAGCTAACGTCAAATTCAATTTTTTCCAACTTTTTTCTCCTTTGTTTTTTATACATATATAATATACTTTTTTTACAAATTTTTCAATAGTTTCTTCAAATGTAATATAATTGTAATATTTCAAAACAATTTATATTAAAATTTGATAATATATTGTTTTGAAATACCGCGTAAGCGACCAAACGAGCGAAA
>USQS01000019.1 GCA_900556865.1 uncultured Clostridium sp.
ATTAAAATTTTTTATTATTGGAACGAAAGTAGATTGCTCCAATTCGCACTCGCTTCGCTCGTTTGGTCGCTTACGCGGTATTTCAAAACAATATAGTATCAAATTTTTTAAATCAGACATTGCTGAACTGAAAATTGTAACACCAAATTTTATAAAGTCTTATAAAATTTAAAAAAATCCTTGACAAAAAATTCATTTTAATAGATAATACTAGATATAAATAATACCAAGGAGGACTGAATTGATGTACGTGTTTAATAAAATTATTGTAGAGCCACAATTACCAAAAAATATAAAAAGATTAGATGAGATTGCAAATAATTTGTGGTGGAGTTGGAATACAGAATACTTGAAATTACTAAAAAGAATTGATAAAGATTTATGGGAAAACTCTGAAAAAAATCCTGTAAAATTCTTAAAAAGAGTTTCACAAGAAAGGCTTGAAAAAGCGGCTTCTGATTCAAGTTTTGTAAAAGAATATGAAAAAGTATTAAAAAACTATGAAGATTATATGTTTAGTAAAGATACATGGTTTTCTAGAAAATATCCTGAAAATAAAAGAGATTTAATAGCTTATTTTTCTGCAGAATATGGTTTAGATGAAACAATACCAATATATTCAGGTGGTCTTGGAATTTTATCAGGAGACCATTTAAAATCTTCAAGTGATTTAGGAATACCTCTTGTAGGAGTTGGTTTGCTTTATAAGAATGGATATTTTAGACAAAAAATTGAAGGATATGGAATTCAAAAAACAGAATATACAACAATAGATTTAGAAAATTTACCTATATTACCTGTTAAAGATGAAAATGAAAAAGATTTATTAATAAATATAAAACTTTTAAATAAAGATTTATATTTAAAAGTTTGGAAAATAAATGTTGGAAGAGTAACTCTTTATTTAATGGATTCAGATATAGAAAATAATAAAGCAGAAGATAGAGAAATAACACTAAAATTATATGGCGGGGATTCAGACATGAGAATACGCCAAGAAATAGTTTTAGGAATGGCAGGAACTGAACTTTTAAAGAAAGTGGGATTAAAACCTACTATATATCATATGAATGAAGGGCATTCTGCATTTTTAACTTTAGAGTTAATGAAAGATGTAATTGAAGAGAAAAAAGTTTCTTTTGATGTTGCAAAAGATATAGTAACATCTAAAACTGTGTTTACAACACATACTCCAGTGCCTGCAGGAAATGATATTTTTCCTGTTGAATTAGTAGAAAAATATTTTAAAGATTTCTGGAAAGAGCTTGGAATTAATAAAGAAGAGTTCTTGAAGTTAGGAATGAAGCCAACCGAAAGACTAGAGCCTGGTTTTAACATGGGAATATTAGCTTTAAAAATAGCAGGAAAGAAAAATGGTGTAAGTAAACTTCATGGGGAAGTTTCAAGAGAACTTTTTGCAGATGTATGGCCTAATATTGCAGCAAATGAATCTCCAATTACATATGTAACAAATGGAATACATACTTGTTCATGGCTTTCTCCAAACTTGAAAGAGTTATATAATAAATATTTAACATCTGCAACATTGCCATATTGGCAAGATAGAATTTATTTAGAAGATACTTGGAAAAAAATAAAAAATATTCCAGATGAAGAACTTTGGAAAGCTCATTTAGACAGAAAAGAAAAATTAATTGAAATGGTAAAAGAAAACACAACGACAAGGTTAAGAAGAGCAGGAGTTAGCTATGAAGAAATTAAAGAAATTATAGGTTCTCTTTCGCCAAATGATTTATTTATAGGTTTTGCAAGAAGGTTTGCAACATATAAAAGAGCGACTTTAATTTTTAATGATTTAGAAAGAATTACAGAAATTTTAAATGATGAAGAACATCCTGTAAGAATAATATTTGCAGGTAAGGCACATCCAGTAGATAAGGAAGGTCAAGATTTAATAAAATATATACATGAACTTTCAATGAAACCACAATTTAAAGGAAAGATATTTTTATTAGAAAATTATAATATTGCTATATCAAGGTATTTAGTAAGCGGAGTAGATGTTTGGCTAAATACACCACGTAGACCAATGGAAGCTTCTGGTACATCTGGTCAAAAAGCATCTGTAAATGGGGTTATAAACTTTAGTGTATTAGATGGTTGGTGGGCTGAAGGTTATGACCAAACTAATGGATGGGCTATTGGCACAAATGAAGAATATAAATCTTACAGTGAACAAGATTTAGCAGATAGTCAAAGTATATATAAAACATTAGAAACAAAGATAATTCCAAAGTTTTATAATAGGCCGGCAAAAGATAAACCATCTACAGAGTGGTTAAAAATAATGAAAAATTCTATTATAACAACAGGTGGAAAATATAGCACTGCAAGAATGCTTGTAGACTATACAGAAAAGTTATATATGCCATTAATAAATTTAACCAATATGTATTTTTCTGATTTGGAAAAAGTTGTTACATATAGTTCTTGGAAAAAACAATTAGTATTAAATTGGGAAAATATATTAATAGAACAAGATAATAATCCAGAAAATATCAAAATTGAAGCAGGAGAGGCAATTGAAGTTTCATGCAAGGTTACACTTCCTAATTTAGAAAAAGAAGATGTTAGAGTTGAAGTCTACTGCGGAAAGGTTTCTGATGATGGAAGAGTGGAAAATGTTTCAGTTGTTCCTATGAAATTGGTATCTGAAGAAAAAGAATATAGAAGGTATTTATATACTGCAAAAATTTCACTTTCTTCAGGTGGAAATTATGGATATACATTTAGAGTTATGCCAACAAATGATATGCTATTAGATAGTGAAAATTTAGATTTAGTAAAATGGCTAACAAAATAATTTTTTGGAACAGTTTTAAATTGTAAAACTGTTCCTTTTTTAGAAAGTGAGGATATTTTTATATGCAAAAAGTTACAATTTATACAGATGGAGCATGCTCTGGAAATCCTGGGCCAGGAGGTTGGGCTTCTATTTTAATTGCAGGCAAGCAAAAGAAAGAGTTATATGGTGCAAAAGAGAATACAACAAATAATATAATGGAACTAACAGCTATAATTGAAGGATTAAAAGCGTTGAAAATAGAATGTGAGGTTGATGTATATAGTGATAGTGCATATTCAGTAAATGCGTTTAACCAGGGGTGGATTTACAATTGGATAAAAAAAGGGTGGAAAACGGCAGCTGGAGAGAACGTTAAAAATCAAGAATTATGGCAAGAATTATATGAATTAACAAAAAAACATAAAGTTACTTTTCACAAGGTAAAAGGTCATAGTGATGACGAATTAAATAATAGGTGTGATGAACTTGCAAGAAAAGCAATAGATGAGTTGAAAAATTTTAAGTAGATGATTAGTAAATTTATTCATTTTTAATATATTAATAATAGGTGTCAAAATTTGTCAAAAAGTTTGTTTCACATCATTGACACATATACAATCGCTTACAAAAGATTTACAAAAATACATTGAATATTAAAAAAAGGTATGCTAAAATAATTAAAGAAGAATAAAAAATCAATTTTTTTTAGAAAGGAAAGGTAGAAATATGAGTGTAGATATGACAGAACTATATACACTATTGCAAAATTTAAAAGTAACACCCAAAAATAGAGCATTAGCAGAAGAAATAAATGATAATATTCAAAATGGGGAATATGAATTAGCTTTGACAAAATTAAGAAGTTTGCAAAATGAAAATTTAGAAAAACAAATGTCTAAAGAAAGATATGAAGATTTAAACAAAAAAGAAGAAGAGCAAATGTACCCAAAAGAATTAAGAAATCCGAAGTTGGAAACAGATTTTATAGCAGGACTTTTGTTAGATCCAAAAACAATTGCAAAATATTATATTTTGTATGAAGAATGTTATTTTGAAGATAAATTATTACTTGAGATTTATAAAGGCATAATATTTACAGAAGGAGAAGCATATGCACCAGATATTGCAAAAAGAAATTTCAATTTTGGAAAAAGCACATATGAAATAAATAAATTAAAACAAGATTTAATAGATGAATATGAATATAAAAATTTAGATATGGAAAAAATTTATGTTGAAATAAAAAAATTATTTGTTTTAAGAAAAAGTTATTTAGAAATGCCAATAAAGACAATACAACATTCAATTGTTGAAATTACAAAATACAAGCTTTATAATAAAATGTCAGAAGAAGAAGTTAAAAATGCAGTAAATCAAGTTGCAGTTACTGAAAAATTTAAACAAGCAGTTTTAAATGAAGGATTAACAGATTTTTTACTTGAAGGAAATAATAATTTAACAAATGGTTTGGAAATTCCTTTTCATATATTGTCAAGTGTATTTAAAGGTTTAAGAAGAGGAGAAACAATGGCTTTTGCAATGCCTTCAAATGCAGGAAAAAGTAGGTTTACAATAAATTTATCTGCATATGTTGCATTTGTACACAAAAAGAAAGTGCTTGTTATTTCAAATGAGATGTCAGAAGAAAAAATGAAGTTATGTTTAATAACAACAATTTTAAATAATGAAGCTTTTCAAAAACTACATGGGCAAAAAATAAAAAAATCTGAAGGAGAATTGCTTGAATTTAAATTTAGACCAGATAATCCAAATGAAGTTAAAGTTGATAAAGATGGTTTTGTTATAAAAGAAGAAAATGAAACACAAAAACAATTTGTTCAAAGACTAAATGAGGTGTCTGATGAATTTAGAAAAACAATTAAAGTTACAGAATGGGTAAGAAAAGAAGCAAGTAACTCTTTATATTTTGTTAATATTACAGACCACACAAATGATGAATTACAAAAAATAATAATGAATTATTATTATAAAGAAGAAATTGGATATATGTTTTATGATACATTAAAAACTGACACAGCCAATATTGGAAATGGTGAAGAAATAAAAAGAACAGCTACAATTTTATCTAATTTAGCACAAAATTTTAATATTTTTATATGCTCATCACTACAATTAGCAGAAAATGCAACACCACCTATTAATTTAGATGTTAATGATTTAGCTGTTAGTAGAACGGTAAAAGAAGTATTAGATACATTATGTTTAATAAAACAAATAAGTAGGGATAATTTGAGTGATTATGAGTATTCTAAAAAAGAGGTAGATACTGAATTTTTCGAGCTAGAAAAATTTGATGACCCAGATGTTAGATATTATGCTTGTGTTGTAGATAAAAACAGGGCTGGAGCAAAACCAAAAGTTTTGTTTAGGTTAAATTTGGCATATAACTTTTGGGAAGAGTTAGGGTACTTAAGGTTGAAACAACAAACAAAAAATTAAAAGTTGAAAGGAATGAAATAAAATGATAGCAATAGGTGCAGATCATGGTGGATATAAATTAAAAGAAGAAATTAAAAAATATTTAGATGAAATAGGAATTGAATTTAAAGATTTTGGAACAAACAACGAAGAAAGAACAGATTACCCAATTTATGCAAAATTAGTTGCAGAAGCGGTTAGTAAAAAAGAATGTGAAAAAGGAATTTTGCTTTGTAAATCTGGTTGTGGAATGACAATAGTTGCAAATAAGTTTAAAGAAGTAAGAGCAGGTCTTGTAAAAACAGAAGAAGAAGCAAGGTTTGCAAAAGCAGATGATAATATAAACATATTAGTTCTTGCAGGAAGAGATACAAAAACAGAGGATGCAATTAAAATATTAAGAATGTGGCTAGGTACAGAATTTAAAAATGGAAGGTACCAAGAAAGAATTGATATGATTGAAAAAATAGAAAAAGAAAATATGAAATAATATGGAGGGTTAGCCATGTGGGGAAATATTTCAATATCATTTTTACTTGCTTTTATTGTAGCATTTATGGCAACACCATATTCTATAAAACTTGCAAATAAAATAGGTGCTATAGACGTACCAAAAGATGATAGAAGAATGAGAAAAAAGGCAATGCCAAAATTAGGTGGTGTTGCAGTAATAGCAGGTTTTGCTATATCTTTTATATATTTAATATCGGTTATGAGTATAGAAGGTAGTTTTAACTTTTTTGATGAAAATCAATATTTTAAAAAACTTTTAGGAATTGGAATTGGAACAATAATAATTACAATTACAGGAATTATAGATGACGTAAAAACTTTAAAGCCACTTCAAAAGTTGTTTGGGCAAGTATTAGCAGCTGTAGTTACAGTTGCTTTAGGAGTTCAAATACAGAATATAAATATACCTTATTTTTATGATTTAGGCTTATCGCATGAAATATCTGTATTTGCAACAATAATTTGGATTGTAGGAATTACAAATGCAATTAATTTAATAGATGGGTTAGATGGTCTATCTTCTGGAATTGCTTTGATTTCTTGTGTTTCATTATTAATAATATTTGCATTAAATTCATCTCCTATTATTGCAGTTCTTATGATAACTTCAATGATTGGTGCATTAGTTGGCTTTTTACCATTCAATTTTTCGCCTGCAAAAACATTTATAGGAGATACTGGTTCAAATTTTTTGGGGTATATTTTATCGGTTGTTTCGATTTTAGGGGTTGCAAAAACTTATACAGCAGTTGTAATTGCTCTTCCTATGCTAGTTTTAGGATTTCCTATTTTAGATGTAACGTGTGCCATAATTAGAAGATTAATAAAAGGAAAATCAATAAAGGCTATTTTTAAAGCAGATAAAGGTCATTTACATCATAAATTAGTTGCAAGAGGATTTTCACAAAAACAATCTGTTCTTATTTTATATGCTGTAAGTGCTGCTTTTGGTATTTTTGCAATTATTATTTTTGAAAGTGGAATATGGAAAGCTTTATCATTTTTACTTATGGTAGTTGCAGCTTTATTTTTAGGGTATAGAAACTTTGTTGATGAGCAAACTGAAAAAGACGAAAAATATGAATGTGGAGTATGTAAATATATTTATAATCCAAAAACTGGTAATGAAAAGGCAGGCATAAAACCAGGAACACAATTTGAAGATTTGCCAGAAAACTGGGTTTGTCCAGTTTGTGGAGAAGCAAAAGATGTTTTTGAAATACATAGGTAGAGGCTTAAAATAAATTTTTCAGAATATGTTGCAAAATTTGGATAATAATAGTATAATATATAGAGTACATAAATAAAAATAGATTAGGAATAATAAATATAAGAGAGGAAGAAAAAATATATGAAATATTTATATTTGTTAAGGCAAGCTATTGTATACATTATAGTAATATTTTGGATATATGAGTTAGCAATAAGTTTATGTTCACTAATAAAATTTAAAGATAAGCCATTATTAAAAAATAAAAAGCATAAATTTATGGCAATAATTCCAGCACATAATGAAGAAGCAGTTGTAGGAAATTTAGTAGAAAGCCTAATAAACCAAGACTATGACAAAGAATTATATGATATTTATGTTATAGCAGATAATTGTACAGATAATACAGCAAAGATAGCAAAAGAAGCGGGAGCAATCGTTTATGAAAGATTTGATGAAGCACACAAAACAAAAGGATATGCTTTAAATTGGTTTTTAAAACAAAAAATTGAAGAAAATGCAGATTATGATGCATTTTTAATATTTGACGCAGACAATATTGTAGATAAAAATTTTATAAAGGTTATGAATAAAAAGCTTTGTCAAGGAGAAGAAGTTGTACAAGGGTATAAAGATATAAAAAACCCTACAGAAAGCTGGGTTTCAGCAGGATATGCTTTCTTTTACTGGACAATGCACAGATTCTATCATTTAGCAAGATATAATATTGGTCTTTCACCATTACTTAATGGAACAGGTTTTATGGTTAAATTTGACTTAATAAAGCAAAATGGTTGGGACACAAAAACACTTACAGAAGATATAGAATTTTCTTTAAAACAAATAATAAAAGGTAGAAAACTTGGTTGGGCTACAGACGCAATTGTTTATGACGAACAGCCAGAGGTGTTCAAAGCTTCATGGAAACAGAGAAGTAGATGGACAGTTGGGCATATACAATGTATGAAAGCATATACTAAAGATTTAGCTTTAGCTATAAAGAAAAATAAAACTATAATGAATTTTGATGGTTTACTATACATAATAGGTAGTATACCAATGTTTATTGTATCAATGCTACTTGTATTTTCAAATTTTGCAATATACTTGTTAGATTCTATGTCAACAACAGAATTAATATTAAATATAGCAAAATTTATTATACCAACATTTTTTTTACCAATACTTACTGCATTGTTTACAATGTATCTTGATAAGAAACCAATAAAACCAATGCTTAAATGGGCATTATATTATCCATTATTTATGGGGTCATGGCTTTTAATAAACTTTAAATGTTTATTTAAACAAGATACATCGTGGGAAAAGATTGACCATGTTCGTAGTGTGAAAATAAAAGAAATAGTATAATTAATTATATGGGCTAGGTTCTAAAATAAAAGTTTTAGTCCTAGTCTTTTATATTTAGAAGGGAATGAAATTTAAAATGAAAAAGACAAAAGCAATACATATAGGAATAATAATATTAGGAATTATTTTTATTTCAATATCTAGCTTTCATTCAAATGTATGGTTTGACGAAAGTTATTCAGTAGCATTATGTGAGCATTCTTTTAAAGAAATTTGGCAAATTGGTGGAAATGATGTTCACCCAGTTTTATATTATATGTTGTTACACATTTTGTATTTAATATTTGGTAGTAATATGATAGTATATAGACTTTTTTCTGTTTTAGGGATTGCCTTAATTGGAATTTTAGGATATACACATCTTAGAAAAGACTTTGGAGAAAAAACAGGAATTATATTTTCATATTTATCTTTTTTTATGCCTGTTATGTGTGTTTATGCAACAGAAATAAGAATGTATTCACTAGCAGCACTTTTTGCAATTTTAACTGCAATTTATGCATACAGAATTTTAAAACAAAATTCTAAAAAAAATTGGATTTTATTTGGAGTATCTAGTTTAGCTTTAAGCTATACACATTACTATGGGTTAATGACAGCAGGAATTATTAATTTAGCATTATTTATATTTTCAATTTATAAAAGAAAAGAAGATAAAAATTACTTAAAATATTTTCTAATTCAAGCAATAGCAGAAATAATCTTATATGTACCATGGCTAATTTATTTTATAACACAATTAAAACATGTTGGTGGAGGTTTTTGGATAAAGCTTAAATTTCCAGATACCTTAATTGAAGTTTTAAGTTTTCAGTATAGAGGGCTAATGGATAGTGGAATTCATTTTAATTTAGAAACTATTTTACCATTTGCATTTTGTGTTATAATTTATGCATATATTGGATATTTAATTTATAAACAAATAAAACAGAAAAATGATATAAAAGCAGGTGTTTTAGCCTTTGGAGTGTATATTGCTGTAATAGTCGCTGCACTTATAATTTCAAAATTTATGCCTATTTTATATAGCAGATATATTTTTGTAATAACATCAATATTAATATTTGCATTAGCATTTTTTATGTCTACAGAAAAGAGAAAATACATAACAATTATTTTGCTTGCTTTAATGGGAATAATATCAATCTACAATGAATATAAAATTTCTAAAGTTGATTATGCTCCATCTAATATGGAACAGGTTAAATATTTAAAAGATAACATTAATGAAAATGATATAATTATTTATTCAGATGTAATAACAAATAGTGGTGCAAGTATTTATTTTAAAAATAATAAGCAGTATTTTTTAAATTTGGAAAATTGGGGAGTAGAAGAAGCTTATAAAGCATTTTTACCTGCAATGGAAACGACGAGAAATTTTGAATTTTTAAATAATTATAAAGGCAGAATTTGGATTCTAGATAATAATGAACAAACTTTGTTTAATAAATTAAAAGAGCAAGGGTATGATTTAACTATTTTAAATGAAAATAAAAAAATTGAAACAAAATATCATAATTATATTTATAACATAATGTTAGTTGAAATAATGTAGTAAGGAGAATTTTATGTTGGGAAATATAAAGGTTTATGCTTTTGTTGGTCCTTCGGGAACGGGAAAAAGCTATAGAGCACAAATGGTTGCAGGAGAAAAGAAAGTACATTTTATTATTGATGACGGATTATTAATAAATGATAATAAAGTTATAGCAGGAGAGTCTGCAAAAAAAGCATCAACCAAAATAGAAACGGTAAAAAAAGCATTGTTTTTAAATGATGCAGAAAAAAAGGTTATTCAAAAAGCTTTAAGAAAATATAAAGTAAAAAGTATATTAATACTTGGCACATCAGATGGAATGGTGGAAAAAATAGCAGAAAATTTAGGCCTTCCTAAAATTTGTGAAACTATATATATTAAAGATGTTGCAACAGAAGAAGAAATTAAAACGGCAAAAAGAATAAGGGTGACAGAAGGAAAGCATGTTATTCCAGTGCCAACATTTGAAATAAAAAAAGATTTTTCAGGTTACCTTTTAGACCCTCTTCAAATTTTTAAGCCTAAAGGATTAGGACAAAAACCATATGTATCTGAAAAATCAATTATTAGACCAACTTTTAGTTATATGGGAAAGTTCACAATTTCAGATTCTGTTTTTAGACAAATTGCAGAATATCAAGCTGAAAAAATGCCAGAAATATATAAGGTTCTAAAAACAAGAGTGCAAAATTTTGGAGAAGGACCTATAATATATATGGAAGTTTCGGTTGTATTTGGATTTAATATTCAAAAAAGTTTAAAAGATTTTAAAGAAATAATTACAAAAGAAATTGAAAATTTAACAGCAATGAATGTTATAAAATTAGATGTAATTGCAAAAAATATTTATATTCCTGAAGAGTTAAAAAATAAATTGCAATAAAATAGGAGGAACCATATGGATGGAATTTTAAATGGAAAAAAAATTATTATAACAGGAATACGCAATAAATATAGTATTGCTTTAGGGGCTGCAAAAAGTGCATATAATAATGGAGCAGAGGTAATTCTTGCTAGCTCTAAAAGGGATTATAATAAAGTAAAAGAGATAATAGATGAAGAATTACCAAAAGCTAAATTATATGAAAATGGAGATTTTAGTAAAGATGAAGATATTTTAGAATTATTTAATAAAATAAAAGAAGAAAATGGAAAAGTAGATGGGTTTCTTCATTCTGTTGCTCATGCTTTTACACATGATTTAAGAAATGATTTTATTAACACTTCAAAAGATGGGTTTGCTCATGCTTCTGATGTTAGTGCATATTCTTTTGTTGCTATGGCGAGAATTGCAAAACAAATTGATTTTTTAAATGATGGTGCAAGTTTGGTAACATATACATATGTAGGTTCTCAAAGAGCTATTAAAGGTTATAATGTTATGGGTGTAGCTAAAGCTGCTTTAGAGTGCAGTGTTAGATATTTGGCTATGGATTTAGGTAAAGATAATATTAGAGTTAATGCCATTTCTCCAGGACCAATAAAAACTCTTTCTGCAAAGGGAATAAATAATTTTGATGTTATGTTTGAAAATTCTAAAAATGTTTCTGCAATAAAGGAAAATGTGACTTCTGAAGAAGTGGGAAATGTTACTAGTTTTTTATTTAGTGATATGTCTAAAGGAATTACAGGAAATGTTATTTATGTGGATAATGGTTTTTCTATATGTTGAAAAATATAAAAAAACATATTATAATATAAAAGTTAATATAAATATAATAAATAGAGGAGGAAAAAATATATGTTACAAGATACAATTCATGCATTAATATTAGGTATAATACAAGGACTTACAGAGTTTTTGCCGGTTTCAAGTTCGGCACATTTGAATTTATTTCCATGGATATTTAATTGGGATAAAATTTCAGATTCATTTGATGTTGCTTTACATTTAGGAACTTTGCTTGCTATTGTTTTATTTTTCTTTAAGGACTGGGTTGTTTTAATAAAAAGTGGTTATAATCAAGTGGTACATAAGAAGCGTTCTGTAGAAGGTAGAATGTTTTGGTATATTGTTTTTGCAACTATTCCAGCTGGAATTTTAAGCCTTATTTTAGATAAGATTTCAGGTAAGTTAATAGGGGATAATTTAAATGTTGAAATGCTTATAATTGCAATTACTTTAATTGTAATGGGGGTAATTTTATATATTGTTGATAAAAGAGCAAAGTCGAATGTTAAATATGAAAAAATTACTTTTAAACAATCTATGTTAATAGGTTTATCACAGGCAATAGCTGCTGCTTTTCCAGGTGTTTCTAGGTCTGGAATTACTATGACTGTAGCAAGAAGCTTTAATATTGATAGAGAGGCTTCAGCAAAATATTCTTTTATGTTAGCAGCTCCTATAACTTTTGCTGCTGTGGTGTTTAATTTAGATAAATTTACTTTTGGATTACCTTTTTTAGTAGGTGTAATTGCAAGTTTTGTAGTTGGAGCTTTAATAATTAAATTTTTATTAAATTATTTGAAGAAGGGAAGTTTTAAAGTATTTGCTATATATAGAGTTATAATAGGCTTAATTGTTATAGGAATATTTTTTACAAGAATATAAAATTTGTGGGTAATTATAGAAAGTGTAGAAAAAATTTTTTTAAAACTCTTGACTTTTTTGGAGGAATTATATAAAATTAAAACCATAAAAGGAAAAAAAGGAAAAAGTGAGGTAGTTTAGAATGATAAAAATGCTTGAAACCCTTGGGGCTGTACACACACACACACACA
>USQS01000020.1 GCA_900556865.1 uncultured Clostridium sp.
GGTATAAAAATAAGCAATATAATTAATGCAATAGAAATATCAGCACCCGTATACCCTTTATTACTTTTAAAATTCATTTAATATTAGTTCCTTTCTCAAAGCATATTCTGGTATTTTTCAACCTTATCTATTATGAAAACTTTTATTTCATATTAGAAATTAAAAGATACCATATAAATAAAACTATGTTACTAATTGACAATAAAAAGGCAATTTTATATTTAGTTTCTTCATTTCTTTTTATTGATTTATTTAAAGTATTTTTTATTTTAAATATTCCTTTTGATATTCCTATACTTAAAAATGTTACTAATAGAGTAAAAAATGTTACTATTTCCCCTGTATTTATTAGCATAATGGTAATTAACATCAAAATAGAAATACAATAGCTTTCATTTGCCATGTTCTTTAGTTTTATACTATCTATTACAAGTAATATTATTAATATTGTTAAGTACATGACATATCTATAAATACTATCCTCACCAATTATGCATAGATATATTATGTATAACAAACTAACAATAATTCCATAATATAAAACCCCTTTTTGAACTTTTCTATTTTCTTTGTCAATTCCTGCTATTATAAATATTGCTACTATATATAATACAGCAAAAGCAAATTTTAAAATTGTTATCAAATTTAGGTTATATGCGTCTATTTTTAAAGCCCATGCAATTAGCACAAAGGTTATTCCAGATAAAATTTCTAAAATGAAATATCTTGGTCTAATTTTTTCTTTACAATTTTTACACTTACCGCCTAAAAACAAATAGCTAAATACTGGTATAAGTTCTAAAAATCCTAATTTATGTCCACATTTAGGACAAAATGAATGCTTTGAAATTATATCTATTTTTTTTGGTATTCTATATACTGCTAAAGTAAAGAAACTACCAAATAATGTTCCTATTACAAATATTATTATATAAAAAAATATATTCATGTTATTTCCTCTTATTTTAATTTAGCCATACACACATCGTGTGCGTATGGCATTATATTTTTATTCAGCTTTAGTAATTACTCCAGTTGAAACATTTATTGTTCCAGAAATTCCATCTTTTTCTATTGTTATACTTGTTACATTATCTAATGTAGTAATATCTGCATTATCTTGATCTTTAAATGTATAGCCTGTTAAATTATTTTTAGCTGAATCCCAAGTTGCAGTTCTAATTGAACCATCTGCTAAAATATCTGCTTTAAATGCATTTAATTCCATATTAATTTTTTCTGCAATTTCAGCATTTGCAGTGTCTGTTTTTGCCTTCTTACTTTGTGTTAATATACCATTATCTCCAGTAAGCATTGCAATTGATACTCCTGCTAGAATTAATAATACAATTATTGTTACTACTAAAGCAATTAAAGTGATACCTTTGTTATTTCTCATTTTTATTTACCTCTTCCTTTAAAATTATTTTGTAGCTGGTGTTATTGTAAATGGACTAGTTGTAAGTATGCTACCTGTTGCTGTAATTGAACCATTTGTGTATGTTATTGTAATAGAACCTGATTTTGTTGTATCATCTACTTTATATTTTGTACCTGTTTGACTGAATATTGAATCATGTGCTTTTACATTAGCAACAGTAGGAGCATTTGAACTATCTTCCATAGCAGCTGCAAGTGCAGCATTTAAAGCTAAATTAATTCTTTCTACTGCTTCAGCTTTTTCAGTATCTGTTTTTGCAGTTTTACTTTGTGTTAATATACCATTATCTCCAGTAAGCATTGCAATTGATACTCCTGCTAGAATTAACAATACAATTATTGTTACAACTAAAGCAATTAAAGTGATACCTTTATTGTTTTTTAACATCTTTTTCCCTCCTTTGTATTTAATATTTTATATTAAGTATATTTATAAAAATAAATATAACATTAAAATCTTATTATTTAATTCCTTCATTATTATTGCTCTTACTTGATGAACTTGAATTACTCGAACTTCCAGAATTACTTGAATTATCAGTATTTATTTTTATAGGATTACTTGGATTTTCTTCTGTTACTTCGCCACTACTTGGAGCAAATGGGTTTGCCTTTCCTGGTATATAATCTTGAGTGCCTTTATATCCTCCTAAATCTTTTTCAGTTACTTCATATGTTAAAATTACATCACTTGCTGTCCCATTTTGGTCAATCGGATCTGAAAGTAAATCTTGTGTTTGTTCGTCTGCTGCATAGGTTGTAACTTCTGGAACAACCTTTCTGCTAGGAACATATTTATATAAAACAACTGCAAGTATAAGCATTGCAATTAAACATATTAATAACATAATTGTTATTTCCTTTACAGCTTTTTCCATAATATTATCATTCCTTTCTTTTTTGTCTTTCTAAAAGCTATATTATTAAGGCGTATTGTTTACAGCTTTTGCTCCAGATGTATTGTTTGTTGTGTTGGTTGTATTTGTTGCATTAGATGTATTATTTGTATTTGCTGTATTATTTCCTCCAGCAGTATTATTTCCACTTGTTGTATTATTATTCGTGTTATTTTCGCCTTTATCTTCTGCATTACTTTGCTCTGATGAATCTATTTTTCCAACATTAATTGCAATATCTTTGCAACTAAATGTTCCTGTTAAGTTGTCCCCAACCATACTCATACCAAATTCTTCTATTTTAAACCCTAATTTAGTATTATTTTCAATGTCATATATAAAATCTGTTATTCCAGTATAAGTACCTGTTACAGCAAAATCTAAATCATAATAACTTGAATTTACTTTATTTGCTCTAACATCTATTTTTATAATAACACCTTCGTCTTTTGCATAATTTCCAAGTTCGGTCCAAAGAAAGTCTAATTCATATTTTTCAGTTTTTAGAGCATAACTTGGGCTAAGTGTTGAAGCAAGTAATGTTGCCTGATTTTCATATTCTGTTTTTGTATCTACTAAATTATTTGCTGTTTTCTTGAGATTATCTTTACTGTTTTCAAATGTAACACTAATTAAATTAGAAAGCTCTTCATTTTTCTTATCTATTTCATCATTTTTACTTGAAATATCTTTAACTCCATAAATATTTACTTTCTGATTACCTTTTACAAATATAAATCCAGAGCCAATTAACAACAAACATAAAATTATAATTATTATTATTTTTCTCATGGTAAATCTCCTTCTATAGTAATTGTTACTGTATCACCATTTTTCACACCGCTAGATGATATAGCATTATTTAATATTTGTCCCACTTTTATTTTTGCCAAAAAATATCCTAAAGCATCATAGTTAGTTGACTGTGCTACAATTTGAATATGCCTGTTTGTTGTGTTTTTTATAGATATTAATTGAACATTATCTGGTATACCATACATTATTTGATTTAATAAATTTGGTATAGAATTTCTGCATGCCGCTATGTCACTTATTTTATTATTTATTGCATTTAATTCTTCTATTAAAGATTTATATTTTGTATTTTTAGAATTCAAAGAATTAATATCTTTGTTTACTTTAGCAATTTCTGCATTTTGTGTAGAAATTAATCCTTCAATTTCTGTCTGTTTTTTATTCATTTGCGTCATTAATACTTTAGTAAATATTATAAAAATTATATTTATTAAAATAATTGCAGAAACCGCCCTTAAAAGCATTGTTTCAGTATCACTTAATTTCGATTTAAATGAAGAAAAGTCAATAGCTTTATTTTCTTTTCCTTTAGCTTTTACTGTTCCTTTTAACTTTTTAGAACCTATATCTGCTGTTAGGGCTTGTTTTAGTTGATCCATAAAAGACATATTCTTAAAGTTCAATGCTTGTATTCCTTCTCCAAGTCCTTGAAGAGCAAGCGAAATTGGTGTATTTACTTCAATATAATCTTTAATATTAATTTGCCCTGTTTTTTCTTCAACAATACTAGGTCTTAATATTTTACAATCTATGCCTGATAAAAATTCTTGAAAATATAAGTCTACATTGTTTATAGCAGATAATGTTCCTGTTAAATATACTGTTGAAATTTTAGCATGAGATTCGGAAACTATTTGCTGAACTTTTTGGCATATTTGATAAAGAGTTGGTACTATATATTGTAAATAAGGCTGTTCTTTTGTTCCTTCTACTACTGAAGATGTGTATATAGTTGTTTCTTTACATATACTATATGCTTTTGATAATGAATTTTCCACCTTATTTATTTTAGCTAATACTTCTTGGCTACCATTATCTATTGTGTCAACATTATAAACTTGCCTATCTATTACAGTCGTTATTGTTGTATTTTCTTCCATGTTTACAATAAGTACATTTTCTTTTTTTTCAAGTTTTGCAACACTTGCAATTGCAGTACCTACAGGAGAAATTCTTGTTAATCTGTATTTTTCAAGTGGTTGTTTTTGTCTATTTAATTCTATTTTATTTACTACTATTTGTATTGCCTTTATTTTTTCTTTGTCTTCAACATTCTGCACTAATGCATACCTTGTTTCAAAGGCATTTTGATTGTATTTGTTTTCATCACAATATGCTTCAAATTCAGTTTGAACAGACCTTTGAACGTCATTTTTTGAAAGCAATGAAAAAATATTATAATACAAATAATTCTCATTACTTAAATTTATACATATTGGTGTAGAAAAGCTATAGGTTTCCTCTACAATTTTTTTTATTGCATCTGCTAAACTTATATTTTCTAAAAAATTCACTCCAAAAGACTCTACTTTAAACGTATCTTTTTCTTTAGAAACTTTTGCATATTTTATTAAATGGCTTTCTATATAAATTCCTAAACAATTTTGCATCTTAATTTCATCCTTTCTAAGGTACAATGCTTAAAACGTGCGCAACTCTAATTGTTTTAAGCATCTAAATTGTTTTTAAACTTTTTCCTTAGTTTATTATCTCATTCTTTCTTTATTTTATATATTTTTTTGTCCAAAATCAATAGATTTTGTAAAATGTATTATAATTGTAATATTGCTGTAATATTATTGTAATATTTTTGTATGTGTATATTTTTCACACTTTTGGATAAATTATAAACAAGTATTTTTTAAACGAAAGGAATGTGATTAAATATGAATAGTCCTATTGATACCGAAAAAGCTTACCAAGAATATGTTGAAAAAAAGTCTCCAAATTCCCCTATATTAAAAAATTGCTTTAATGCGTTTTGGGTTGGTGGACTTATCTGTTCTATTGGTCAAATAATTTTTGAAGTTTGTAAACACAATGGTTTAGATGAAACATTATCCAGCACAGTTGTTTCTATATTACTTATTGCTTTTAGTGCATTTTTAACAGGTCTTAATATTTTCAATAAAATTGGAAAATTTGCTGGAGCAGGTTCACTAGTACCTATTACAGGTTTTGCAAATTCCATTGTAGCACCAGCTATGGAATATAAATCTGAAGGTTATGTTATGGGTGTTGGTGCAAAGATGTTCACTGTTGCAGGTCCTGTATTAGTTTATGGTATTTCTACTGCAATTGTTGTTGGATTAATATATTTGATTTTCAATGTACAAGCTATATTAATATAAGTAAATTTTTTTAGGAGGTTATGATTTGAAAAAAATAGGTAAACAAACAATAAAATTTGATACACCACCTACTATTTTAGAAACTGCATGTATAGCAGGTCCTAAAGAAGCAGATGGACCTCTTGCAAAATATTTTGACAAATGTTTGCAAGATGAAATGTGGGGAGAAAAAAGTTGGGAAAAAGCTGAAAGTAAAATTGTTAAAGAAACAGTAAATTCTCTCATATCTAAATCTGGTATTCCAACTGAACAAATTGAGTACTGTTTTGCAGGTGATTTGCTTAACCAATGTATTTCTTCAAGCTTTGGTTTAAGAGAACTAAATGTGCCTTTTTATGGTATTTTTGGTGCCTGTTCAACTTTTGTAGAAGGTTTGCAACTAGCTTCTGTGTTTGTAGAAAATGGTATAAACTATGCTATTTGTAGTGCTTCAAGTCATTTTTGCAGTTCTGAAAGACAATTTAGATTTCCATTAGAACTTGGAAACCAAAGACCTCAGTCTAGCCAATGGACTGTTACTGCTTGCCGGTGCTGCAATGCTTGCAAAATCTGGTCAAGGCCCATTTATAACACATATAACAACCGGTAAAATTGTAGACATGGGAATAAAAGATGCTAATAATATGGGAGCAGCCATGGCTCCTGCAGCTCTTGATACTTTGTTAACTCACTTTAAAGACACAGGAAGAGCGCCTAGCTATTATGACGCAATCTTAACTGGCGATTTAGGTCATGTTGGAAAAGATATTTTAGCAGATTTATGTAAAAACTCTGGCTATAATATAAAATCTGTTTATAATGATTGTGGAGTTTTAATTTTTGATAAATCCACTCAAGATACCCATTCTGGCGGAAGTGGTTGTGGTTGTATAGCTAGTGTATTTTCTGGTTATTTGTTTAATCAATTGAAAAGCAAAAAACTGAAAAAAATTCTGCTTATTGCAACAGGTGCTCTTATGAACTCAATGAGTTCACAACAAGGAGAATCTATACCTGGTATTGCACAAGCAGTTTCTATAGAAATATAGTAGAAAGGAGAAGTTCAAATGGATTTATGGCAAAATTTTAATTGGCTATTACTTTTTAGATGTTTTATTGTTGGTGGCTTAATTTGTGTAATAGGTCAAATATTAATAGATAAGACCAAACTTACACCAGCTAGAATTTTAGTTATATTTGTTACAGCTGGTACAATTCTAGGTGGACTTGGTGTTTATAAATGTTTAGTTGAATTTGCTGGCTGTGGAGCTACAGTTCCTCTTACTGGGTTTGGAAATAATTTAGCAAAAGGAACAATTGAAGCTGTTAAAGAAAATGGAATTATTGGTGCCTTTACAGGTGGTTTAAAAGCAAGCAGTGGCGGAATTGCTGCAGCTATATTCTTTGGTTATATAGCTTCTTTAATATCAAAACCAAAAATGAAAAAACAATAAAAGCATTTAGCCTATTTTGCTAAATGCTTTTTAGTTATGGTTTTAAATTCCTTTATTTTTATTTTTTCTTAAAAATGATGGAATATCTAAATCATTTTGTGAAGCGTTCAAATCTGTTGTTGATGGAATTGAGCTTGTTTTCTTCTCCCATGGTTTTGAAGTAGAAACAGCCGCAACTCTTGGTGGCTTAACTTCTTCATTTTCATCAAAACCAGTTGCAATTACAGTAATTTTAATTTCATCATTCATATCTGGTTCAATTACTGTACCAAAGATAATATTTGCTTCTGGGTCAACACTGCGTTGGATTAATTCAGCTGCAGTATTTACTTCTTGTAAGCCTAAATCTTCTCCACCAGTAATATTAATTATAACACCTCTTGCTCCTTCTATAGATGTTTCTAGAAGTGGGCTTTGTATTGCCTCTTTTGCTGCATCTTCCGCTTTGTTTTCTCCAGATGCATGACCTGTTCCCATATGAGCCATACCTGTATTTTGCATAATTGTTTTTACATCTGCAAAGTCAAGATTAACTGTACCTGTAACAGTAATTAAGTCTGATATACCTTGTACACCTTGTCTTAATACATCATCTGCCATTAAGAAAGCTTCTGACATAGATGTTTTTCTATCTATTATTTGTAATAATTTATCATTAGGTATTACAATTAAAGTATCAACTTTTGATTTTAAACTTTCTATTCCACGCTCTGCTTGTGCTAAACGTTTCTTTCCTTCAAATGTGAATGGCTTTGTAACAACACCTATTGTTAAAATTCCCATTTCTTTTGCCAAACCTGCAACAATTGGTGCTGCACCAGTTCCAGTTCCACCACCCATTCCGCATGTAACAAATACCATATCAGCTCCTCTTAAAACTTCTGATATTTCTGTTTTACTTTCTTCTGCAGATTGTGCTCCAATATCTGGGTTTGCTCCTGCTCCTAATCCTCTTGTGATTTTTTCTCCTATTTGAATTTTAGTACTTGCTTTAGATTTTTGTAAAGCTTGTCTATCTGTATTTACTGCAATAAAATCTACAGATTTTATTCCTAAATCTAGCATTCTATTTACAGCATTATTTCCAGCTCCTCCTACACCTATTACTTTAATTGTTGCTGTACCATCCATCATTGTAAGATTGGTGTTATCATCATATTCCATCATAATTTAAATTCCTCCTTAATTTTAACTATAAAAAAATTCTTTTATTCTTTCTAATATTGTTCTTAAAAAACTTTCTTTAGAATTAGTATCTATTTTACTAGATACCGATTTTGCAAATGGTCTTGCAGCTATGTACCTAATTAATGCATAACAAGTTTTATATTCTGGTTTAACCATACTTACGGCCCTACCAGTTGATATTTTTACTGGTATATTTAAGGCAATTTTTCCTGCTACATCACTTTTATTAATGTTTGTTATTCCTTGCCCTGTCAGAATTACATTATTAATTCTAGATTTTATACCCTGGTTTGTTATGTCCTTATTTATAATTGCAAAGATTTCTTCAATTCTTGCTTCCATAATTTCTATCAGTTCAGAACTTTTTATTACTTTGCTTTTTGATTCATCTTTACATGTATTTAACATTATTTCATTGTCATTATCTATAAACGATCTTAATGCTAAACCATATTGCCTTTTTAATTTCTCTGCTTCACCTTCTGAAATATCTAATACTAATGCTATATCATGAGTTATATTATTTCCACCTAGTGGAACAGTGTTTGTATATTTAAAACTATTTCCTTCAAATACACCTATATCTGTATTTCCTGCCCCAACATCTAATAGCATTACATTATCATATAATTCATTTTTATCTAAAACTAAATTTCTTTCTGCAAGTGTTAATGGCACTATTCCATCAATATCTAATCCTGCTTTTTTAAAAACACTATTTAATTTTCTTACATAATCTTTTTCTGCAAGTATTACTTGTGCACTCAAAGTAAATGAAGAAGCAAAACTTCCAACTGGGTCTGTTACAATTTTACCGCTATCTAGCATTACTTGATTTAATGCTACATCTATTAAAATTTTATTATCTGGTATTTCAATATCTTTAACCTGCATTATTGCATTTTGTAAATCTTTTTGAGATATTCCAGAAAATTTATCTTTTACTTCTTTTAGCACATTATTTTGAACTATGGTCACATATTTCCCAAGAATGGTTACATATGCTGAATTTATTTTTAGTTCAGTTTCATCTTCTGCTTGTTTGATAGCTTTTGAGATACTTAAACTAATATCATCCTCATCAACTATCTTGCCTTTTTTAAACCCATTGCATTTATATGAAGTACAGCATATTATTTCTATTTGTCCAAAATTGTTTACTTCGCCCATACTTAAACAAACTTTGGTGGTTCCAATGTCTATGCCTACTATGATATCACCTATTGCCAAGATAATTCCTCCATCTTTTTTTAAAACTATTTTTTCTAAACTTATATATATTACATTTTTAGACAATTGTCAATAGAATTTGTTATATTTTTGTAATATTTTTGTAATATTTTTGTAACATTTCTTTAGTGTGTTTATGTAAAATTACATCTCTTTTCCTTGAACTTCTTGAGCTTTTTTAGCTTTATGTTCTTCAATTTTCTTTGTCCATTTCTCAATATAGTATTTTCTTATTATTGTTAAATTTAAAAACATTCTTCCAACAAAAACAACTATAGCTGCTAAATATATGTCAAGATTTAATTTATTTCCTAAATATGTAAGAAGAATAGAAAGTATACTATTGCAGAAAAAACCTGAAATAAATACATTAAAATCAAATTCTTGCTTTAATACACCCGTTATTCCTCCAAACACAGAATCTAAAGCTGCAATAATTGCAATTGCTAAATAACTTGAGTATGAATATGATATTAATGGTACATTTATCCCCACAAGTGCACCCAAAATACATCCTACTAAAATTGCTATAAAAACCATTTTTTAATCTCATCCTTTCTATTTTTAGTTTACTTCTTTAATATATTTTGTATTTAATTCACCGTCATATTTTGTAATTTTTATTTTATTTTTTCTTTCAATATCTGTTTTTATTCCTGTAGTATTTAATTGCTCGGCATAACCACCTTTTCCAAAAATACTACTTTCTAAATAGGCTTTATTTCCAATTGCTTTTATTTCATATGTATCTGTTCTTAAATACTTGCTATTTATTTTTATAGAACCTCCTACATCTGCCATATCTGTTGTATTTATAATTCTTTCATCATTTATAGAAATTGCCTCTGCTCCCGCGTCTTTTAGACTATTCACAATATAAACTAAATCAATTGAAGTAATTTCGTCAATTTTTTCGTCTTCACTTAATTCACTCTCTTCTTTTTTTCTGAAAGTAATTATTACTCCCTCTCCTTCTACATCTGTTCTTCCAAGAGCCATATTTAGATTTTCCAACTCTGTTTGTAAGGTCTCCTTTGTCTTTTCGTCAGATGTACTTTCTTCTTTGTATGTTTTAAGCGTATTTGAGGTTTCTTCATTTTTTGCTTTTACTTCTTCATATTTTGTTTTCCAATTTGCTAGCTCTTGTCTTAACTCTGCTTCTTGCATTGAATCTATATTTGATTCTTGCGATTCTTGAACTACCTTAAATTGCATAAAGATTATCATAACTAGTAAAAAACATACTAAACCTATTGTGATAATCATACTTATTTTACCTTTTTTCAATTATACTCAAGCTCCTTTCTTTCCTTATTATTTAACTGTTTTTGCATATTTAAAGCTTATAACTCCTGTAAACTTAGAAATTGCTATATTAGAATTCTTTTTAAAATCGATAACTTTTCCTGAATTATTTTTAAAATATTCCAAAGTTGATCCAGGTCTATTTAATGTTGCAAGCAGCTCCTGCAAACCTATTGCAGAAATTTGTATAGGAGAATTAATTTTTTTACCATTTACAACAATTACATTACCATCACATGATATTGCAGATGTTCCAACAATTCTTTCACCATTTATTGAGATTGCCTCTGCCCCTGCATTTTTCATTTCATTTACAACTTGTAAAATATTTTCAGCATGTACAAGATAATTTGATTGATCTAGTGAAGTTGGGTCTCCTTTTCCGTCTGATAAAGTTACAATAACTCCCTCACCTGTTACATCTGTATTTCCTAGTATTAAATTTGCTTGTTTTATTTGATTTTCTAAATCTGCAAGTTCTGAATTATTACTTGTTGCTCCTTCTCTTTCCTTTTCAAGCTCTTTTTCTGCTCTTTGTAAAGACGCATATTCTGCTTCATATTTTTCTTTAATTTTTAGAACTTGCGTTTTTAACTCACTTTCTGTTTGACTTAAACCAACTGTTGCTCCATTATTATTAACCGTTTTTATTTGAACATATACTGCAATTGTTAATAAAAAGCACATTATAGCTAAAATAATTGCTTCTGATTTTTTATTCAAGTAAAATCACTCCTCTCTAAAATATGGCTTAAAACCTGTCGTCATATCTTTGTTAACAAATACTTTTCCAGACTTACCCTTTTCATTTTGCAATATTTTTTGAATATAAAGCATTTTATTCGTTAAATTAGTTGTATCTCCTATATAAATTGTTTTTGCTTCACTTTCAATATATAAAACATAATCTGTATCATTTTCTGTGTTTATTTCTGTAATTATGTTATCAATGTTTATTATTTTTGCAGCTTCTGTTATTTTTAGTATTTTATTTAAAGTTTCAATATCCTTTCCTTCCAATCTGGATTTTTTCATTAAATCATCTTCTGTAATTTTTAATCCTACAATTATAGGTACATCTTTTTTTTCTGCAGACTTTTCTAATATATAACCATATTTATCAATATACACATAACTATTTATTAAATTAATTTGATATTTCACTTCTCTTTCTGTAACTTTAATTTTTACAGTATCTGGCAAAGCTCTTTTTACTTCAACCTTTTCAATGTATGAATTTTCTTTTATATTTGAAATTACTGAACTATTAAACTTGAATATATTTTCTCCTATTTTTAAACCAGATAAACTTTTAATGTTTTCAGTTTGAACCTTTGAGTTTCCCGTAACTTCTATTTTAGCAATATTAAAAATAGGTGCTGTCAAAGCAAAAATTACACA
>USQS01000021.1 GCA_900556865.1 uncultured Clostridium sp.
AGCACGCCTATTGATAATACATATTTTTTTAGTGTTTTATCAAATATTCTTATATATAATAGTGTTATCCATATTGTATATATTGCTAATGCTAATACGGTTTGTTGAGTTTGTGTCATATTTACCCCTTTTTATTATAAAGTTTATCTATCATATAATAACAGATTTTTTGCAAAAAAACAAGGTATTTTAAATACCCTGTTTTAAGTAAAATATTATCAAAAATAGAAAATAAAATCATTTATACAATATCAAAATTAAATTCCAAATTCTTTTAAAAATTGCTTTCCTTTTTTCATCATTTTTCTTTTTTTCTTATTTGATGTTTCATTATACATCATAAACATTCCCGCAGAAATAGCAGTTCCTATTATAACACCTTTTATAAATTTCATAAAACTCACAATCCTTTCTCTAAATATCAAATTTTCTAAAATTATTATTTGTTTTTTTGAAATTTATATACATTTTTATTTTATAAAATATTAACAAATGAAATTCATTTTATTTATACTACTTTATTTTTAGTTAAATAATCCCATTATTTCTTCTTTACTAAATTTACTAATAAAAGATGTTTTTGTTGCAAGCATGTTATCTATTAATTCAGATTTTTTTTGTTGAAGTTCATAAATTTTTTCTTCAATAGAATTACTTGTAATTAATTTATAAACTTGAACATTATTTTTCTGTCCAATTCTATAAGCTCTATCTGTTGCTTGATTTTCACTAGATACATTCCACCATGGGTCATAATGAATTACCATATCTGCTCCTGTTAAATTAAGCCCGGTACCACCTGCTTTTAATGAAATTAAAAATATTTTTATGTCTGGATTTTTGTTGAATTCTTCCACAAGCTCTATTCTTTCATTAACCTTTGTGCTTCCTGTTAGTTTAAAATATTTAATATTTCTCAAATTTAGTTCCCTTTGAATAATGTCAAACATAGACGTATAGCCAGAAAACAAAAGAATCTTGTGACCTGCACTAACTGCATCTTCAACTATTTCCATACATTGATTAAGTTTACTACTTTCACCATTATAATTTTCTATGAATAACCCCGGATGACAACAAATTTGTCTAAGTCTCGTAAGTGCTGCAAGAACCATAATTTGGCTTTTTTCAAATCCATTTGTATTTATTTGCTCTGCGACTTCCTTTTTAGCTTTTGTTAAATACGACATATAAATTTTTTCTTGCTCTTCTTCCATATTATTATTCAACACAGTTATTGTCTTTTCTGGCAACTCTGTTAAAACACCTTTTTTAGTTCTTCTTAAAATAAAAGGTTCTATCAACATTTTTAATTTAGACATTTGGTATTCATCTTTTTCTTTTACAATTGGTGTCTCATACATATTTCTAAACTTTTTATATGTAAATAAATATCCTGGCATTATAAAATCGAAAATTGACCATAACTCTGATAAAGAATTCTCAATAGGCGTTCCTGTTAAAGCATACCTTGTTTCTGCCTTAAGTGATTTTATGGCTTTAGCATTTTGAGTATTTGTATTTTTCAAATATTGAGCCTCATCTGCAATTATATATTTAAAATTATAATTTAAATCTTTATATTTTTCTATATCTCTTTTTAATAAATCATAAGACGTTATTACTAAATCATATTTATCTAAATTTTCAATAATTTCTTTTCTTTCTTGTGCTTTTCCCGTAACAACTTTAACTTTCAAATTTGGTGTAAACTTTTTAGATTCATTAAACCAATTTAAAGAAAGAGAACTTGGAGAAACAACAATACTAGTTTTTCTGTTTTCACTTTCGTTTTCTATGTATGACATAACAATTGCTAACAGTTGCAATGTTTTGCCAAGTCCCATATCATCTGCTAAAATTCCTCCAAATCTATAATAATCTAAAGTTTTTAACCATTTAAAGCCAATTTTTTGGTATTCTCTTAAATTTGCATTCAAATTTTTAGGAATGTTTATTTCTTCTTCTAAATTATCTTTTTCTAAATTACTAATAATTTCCTTGTATTCATTATTTCTTACTGTTGTTGTGTTTTTAAACCTTTTTAATAATTCATTTAAATACAAAGTTCTATTTACTGGTAGCTTTATTTTATTATTTTCTATATTTTTATAGTCTATATCCATTCCTGTTGTAAGCTTTTCTATAAATTCCATATCTTCATTTTGATTCAAATTCAAAAAGCTTCCATCTTTTAGCCTAAAAAACTTTTTCTTTAATTTATATTTTTCCATAACAAATTGAATTTCATCTGCAGAAATATTTATTTTGCTCATATCTATATTTAAAAGATTGTTTTCAACCTTTACTCCTATTGTTCCAACTTTAGGCTCTTTTATTTCTTTTGTTTTAAAATTTTCTGTAACTAATACTTCAAATTTTTGCATATAATAATTAATATCATCTATTAAAAAATTATATATTTTCTCATCATCAGGCAAAATAAATCTCAAATTATTTACATCTATCATAAAACCTGTTTTTTTAAATATATTTAAATTCATATTTTCTTCAAGCATATTTCTTCTTGCTTTAATTTGAACATTTTCTTCTAATGGGTTAAATTCTTCATCTTGATAGCAAAACTTAACATCTGCAGTTAAAAATGAAGATTCATCATAATCTAAAAATACTTTTACAGCAAGTTTTTGTGGTTTATATTTTTCAACTTCTTCTTCTGTAATATCCACTAATTTAACTTTAGCATTTATTTTGGGAATTATAACAGAATATAAATCTTTTAAATCTTCCTTTTTTAGTACTATTTCAGACGTATAATTTTCCCTAAATGCTTTTACAAGTTTAAGTGTTGAATCTGCAAACTCATTTCTACATCTATACAAATAATTTTCATCTAATAAATATATATATTTTTTTCCCTTAAATACTGCAATTTTGAATATATCTACATTTGGTTTTAAGCTTAAATCTTCTTCATTTATTTTAGTTAATTCAAATTCTATATTTGGATTATTTTCTATAAAATTTAGTCTTTCCGTATCAAAATCTGTTATAAAATTTACTTTTATATTTTTTAATATATCAAAAGCCTCATCAATTGTATTTTCTCCAAGGATAATTGAAGATTGATTAAGTGAAGAGGTGTAATAATAATTATATCTTTCTGTAGTTGAATTTTTCAAAATTTCTGCATAACGTAAAATAAAATCTAAAAGGGGTCTATACTCTTCATCAAAAAATTCCGGATTATGCACTAATGTAAGCTTTTCGCCATATTTATAATAATCTTTGTTTTTCATCCTAGTATAAAATTCTTCTAAATCTTTTATTTTATACATTCTTTTATTTCCAATTTTAAATTGTAATTTTATACCTGTTAAAAATCTGTTATACTCTGCATTTACCTCAATTTTTACTTTTTTATCACTTGTTATTTGGCTAATTGCATTTACTAAATTAATTTCTTCTATTTGTTCATTATAAAATGTATTTACTAAATTTTTAAATCCTCTATATTTAATTTCATTATTTTTGCTAATTTTTCTCGCACTTGGTTCTTCATCCCAAAATTTGGTTTGTTCAAATTTCAGAAGAGTTGCAACTATGTGCTTACATGCACTATAATTTTTTTGATAATCTTGGCATTCACACGAAGCGACATTAAGTTCACCATTTTTCACATCAATATTAACTTCATAAGTATCAAAGTTACCATTCACTTCTGCTGCAAGACTAAAATTATTTGCATTTTCATAATCTGCTTTTCTAATTTTAACTTTTCCTTGTTGTACATATGCTTTAGCTTTAGAAAGTCTTGGCGTTCCCGCCTCATTATATATTTCTTCAGATAATTCTTTATTTATTTGCATTAATAAATCTCCTTTTTCTATTCACTAAAGAAATATTATATCTCATATTGCAAGATTTTTCAAGTTTTTTTGTAACAGATATGAATAATTTGAAAGAAAAGCTCCTAGAATTCTTTCACTTCCCTTTACTCCAAACAATGCTTGAAATACCACATTTCTGACAAGATCAAATCAAAAAAATCAAAATTTCCTCTATATTTTCCCATACAAATATTGCATATATTTATACACCGCATTTGCCCAATTTTTATCTGTTGCATATCTTTTATTTACAGCAGATAAAGTATTTCCACTATAATATTTTCCACTAGCAGTTTGTCCATCATAAATTTTAGTACCTGCAGGATTTAAATAATATTTAACCAATACTCTTGCAATTAAATCTATAGACTCTGCATAGCTTTCAAAAGAATATGCACCATTATATGGGTTTGAATCATATGCTCCATAACCAAATAAATTAAATTTCTTTTTAGATATATTAGAAGTTCCCCATGCACTTTCATGAATAGCAATCGAAGCCACAAACAAACCATTAATATTATATTCATCTTCTATGTAATAAAAATATTCTGCATTATTTGCAAAAATTTTATTTTTATCCTTTTCGTCTGAAAGGATTGTTTTAAATTGTTCTAAAGAAAATCCTGAAGGTTGATTTAACTTCATATCAAAAGCTAAACCATGACTACTTCCTATTTCATCATTTGCTTTTTTTGGTTCAACATAAACCTTTGTTCCAATATCAATTATTTTATTAATAGAAGACTTTGTAACAACACAAGCAACTTGTTCGTCTTTTACAACATCTCCATTTTCATTATATGTTTTTTTCATAATTATAGTTTGAATACCATTTCTTCCTTCTTGCGAAACTTGAGTTGTACCTTGGTATAATTCACTATTATTTCTATATTTAGTTATGTATTCAAGTTCTTCTTGTTTTTCATATATTTCTTCTTTCATGTACTTTTTATTTGTATTATTAGCAATAATTTCATCTAAATCAACACCTTGATTATTGCTTATCTTTAAAACTTCTTCCTGTTTTGGTTCTTCTAAATTTTTAGTTGCATATGTTTCTTTATTATTTATAAATTTAATATAAACAACAATTAAAGCAACAAACATTACACATAAAATACTAACCACTGTGCTTAACTTTCTTTTTTCTTTTGCACTCATATATATCACCCATATTTATTTTAATATTTTAAACTTTTTTTGTCAAGCAAAAAAATAGTAGTTTTAACTACTATTCTTTATATTCCATTCCATATAAACTATATAACCACTTCATGTAATTAAATGGCTCTAAAGTTTCTGGCATTCCATAATTTACTCCATTTGTTTCTACTGTAACTGAAGAAATTTTTACAGTTTGGGTAGGTGTAGAAACCTCTTGGTTTTCTTGAGATTGAGTTTTACTTCCATCTTCACTTTTAACTTCTTTTGCTTTACATTCAACATTTTCTATAGCTTTTACAACATCTATTCCCTCTATTACCTTACCAAATCCTGTGTAATACCCACTTAAATTTGTATGGTTATTTGTAGTCATAATAAAAAATTGTGAATTTGAAGAATTATATGATTCTTTAGATAATGTTGGTGAATATGATGTATAATCATTTCTTGCCATAGCAAGAACACCTTCTTCTAAATTTAAAGTATTATTATTGTACCCATTTGCAACAAATTCTCCTTTAATTGTATAAGAATCTGTTCCTTTTGCTTCTTTACCATTAGAATATTTATAAGTTTGATTTTCATCACTATTATTATATAAATCTGCGAATGTAGAACCTCCTGTTCCATCTCCTTTTGGGTCTCCACCTTGAATCATAAAATCTTTTACAACTCTATGAAATGTTAAACCATTATAAAAGCCATTATTCGCAAGAGTAACAAAATTCTTTACAGTTTCTGGTGCCTTGTCTGGATATAATTCTATTTTTATTGTTCCAAAATTTTCTACTTCCATTGTAACTATTGGATTTTGAGCATTTAAAGTTTGCTTTTTATAATATCCATACACAATACCCCCTAATACAATAACTATTAAAATTAATGCAATAATTGTAAATATATTTAAAATCTTTTTATTATTCATTTTTAAATTCATTCCTTTCCAAAAAATTAAGATACAATATTATCAAACATAAATTGTTCTTGCATTCTATTTAATGAGGTTTTTATATTTCTTGCTCTAACTTCTCCAATTCCCTCTACATTATCTAAATCTTCAATACTTGCTTCTATAATATGTTGAAATGATTTAAAGCCTTGTACTAAATTTTCAACAATATTATTTGGCATTCTAGGAATTTTATTGAGTATTCTATATCCTCTTGTATAAACTGCAACCTCGTCTAAATCTGAAACTCCTTCATACCCGAGTAATTTAGCTAAATTCTGTTCTTTTAACAACTCTTCATATGATAAATTTGAAATTTCATCCATGGTCTCTAAAACAGTTTTACCATTTGTTATTAAATAATCTTTTATTATTAGCTCTTCTTCTTGTTGGGCACCACCAATTAGTTCTTCAAGCTGCATACTTACTAGCCTTCCATCTACACCAAGTTCTGCAACTTGTCTTTGAATTTCATCTACAATTTGCATTACCATTTCTGCTCTTTGTATTACTGTCAAAACATTTTTCAATGATACCACATCATTAAATTCATATTCATTTAAGATATTTAATTTATTATCAAAAACTTTTTTATATCTTTCTAAAGTTTGTATTGCCTGATTTGCCTTATTTAAAACAATATCTGTATTTTCTAAAATATGTCTTTCATTTTCTTTGAATATCGTTATAATATTTCTTCTTTGCGAAATGCTTATAACTAGCTCTCCTGTTTGTTTTGCCGTTCTTTCTGCAGTTCTGTGCCTTGTACCTGTTTCAACTGTAGAAATATTAGAATCTGGAATAAGCTCTGCATTTGCAAACAAAATTCTTTTCATATCTCCACTTAAAACAATGGCACCATCCATTTTAGCAAGTTCATATAATTTTGAAGATGTGTATTCTTCATTTATATAAAACCCACCATCAACAATTTCTTTTATTGTTTCTTCATTATCTGTAAAAAACAAAAGTGCACCAGTTCTTGCCTTTAATATGTTTTCAATTCCATCTCTAATTGGAGTTCCAGGAGCAATTTTTGTAAGTATTTTTGTTATATTATTATTTTTGTCTTTTCTCATAAAAGCTTCCTTCCTTAACCCATATTCCATCTATAATAGAATTTGCTTTTTTATCTTATACCAAAATAACTTTAGTGTCAATAATTTTTTAGTACAAATCCTAAAAAATTTTTATATCATTTCAATTATTGCATGTAATACCTTTTCATCTGCACTTTTTATAGAAACTACATTTTTTCCATCTACATTAGAATAAAAACATTTAACCATTTGACCTAAAACAATTTCATGTTTATACATTATTCTAATATTGTTTTTTTCTGGTTCATTATAAACTTTTTCTGGCAAAGCTTCATATGCTAAACTTAAATAATTTAAATTATGCATATGTTTATTAATATCAATATCAGATCTTCTAATTTTATATTCCATTACAGAATTATATTCAATTGGCTCTTTTATTTTTTCTATATCATATTCTTTAAAAACTCTTTCCTCTTCAGGCTCATAGCTTTTTTCAATATCATTTGTTATTCTTGAAATTTTATTTTTTTCTAAATCAAAAAGTACCCATTTAGATGTTGCAATTGCAACTTTTTCATCTCCAACAAAAACCTCAAATTCACGATATGTAAAAAAAGTAAGTTTTTTGCTTTTTCTTGCCCAAGTTTTAAGGTGCATCGTATCACCATATTTAGGTCTTCTTAATACTTTTAACTTCCAATCCATCAAAATCCATGCTTTTTTTGTTTTTTTTCTATCCTTTATTCCCCAACCTAAAGATTCCGAATGTAAAGATGCAATTTCTTCCATAGCACTAAGAAAACCATAATTAGTAATACTCGAATTTACTCCTATATTTTTTACTCCAACCATATAGTCTTTTTCAAATTTCATGTTATTAAACCTTTCTATTTATCGTATCCTGGCTTTTTTAGAAGTCTAAACATATTTTTCTTATATTCTTCTACACCAGGTTGATTAAATGGATTTACTCCTAATAAATTTCCAGACATTGCACAAGCAAGTTCAAAGAAATATATTAATTCTCCTAAACTTTCTGCACTTAATTTTTCTATTCCTATTAAAATATTTGGAACTCCGCCTGTAACATGTGCTTCAATTGTTCCTTCCATTGCTTTTTTGTTAACATAGCTTAATTCTTTTCCTGCTAAATAATTTAGCCCATCTAAATTATCATCATCAGAATTAATTGTAATATCAGAATTTGTTTTTTCTACTTGAACTACCGTTTCAAATATGTTCCTTAATCCTTCTTGCATGTATTGTCCCATTGAATGTAAATCTGTTGTTAAGTCTACTCCAACTGGAAAAATTCCTTTTTGGTCTTTTCCTTCACTTTCCCCATAAAGTTGTTTTAGCCATTCTGTTATACAATGCATTTTAGGCTCATAATTTGCAAATATTTCTATTGTCTTTCCTTGTTTATATAAAATATTTCTTAATACTGCATATTGATAGCACTCATTATATTTTAAATTTCCATCATTATAATTTTCTTCTGCTTCTTTTGCTCCTGTCATTAATTTTTCAATATCAATTCCGGCTTACAGCAATTGGTAAAAGACCAACTGGAGTTAATACAGAAAATCTACCACCAACATTATCTGGAATAACAAAAGTTTCATATCCTTCTTCAATTGATAGTGTTTTCAAAGCTCCTCTTTCTTTATCTGTTGTTACATATATTCTACTTCTTGCTTCGTCTATTCCATATTTGTTTTCCAAAATTTCTCTAAAAATTCTAAATGCAATTGCAGGTTCTGTTGTAGTTCCAGATTTTGAAATAACATTTATTGAAAAATCTTTATTTCCAATTACTTCTATTAAATCATTTATATAATTTGGGCTTAAATTATTTCCTGCAAATAAAACTAATGTACTTCTTCTTTGTTTTAATGTTTGCATATTATAAAAAGAACTACTTAATGCTTCTATAACAGCTCTTGAGCCTAAATATGAACCACCAATTCCTATAACTAGCAAAATATCTGAATCTTTATTAATTCTTTTTGCTACTTTTTGAATTCTTTTAAATTCTTTTTTGTCGAAATTAGTTGGTAAATTAAGCCACCCAACAAAGTCATCTTGGTCAGACGCTCTTCTTCTTAAATCTTTATGTATATTTTCTACTTCCTCTTTGTACATCATAATTTCTTTTTTATCAATTCCTGCTTTTTCTAAATCAACTTTTATACTCATAAACAATCATCCTTCTTTCTTCTTAATTTATGTTTATTGTATATCATTTTATCTTATTAAGCAATATTTTTATGCCATTTTTTCTTTAATTTTAACTAACGTATTTAATGCATCAATTGGTGTTAACTCATTTAAATTAACTTTATCAAGCTCTTGAGCAATTTCTGCCAGTTTAAAATTAAACATTCCAAGTTGTCCTGTAACTTGTTTTTTGTCTTCCTTTTCTTCTTTTTTAGAACCAATTATACTTTTTCTTTCTAAAGTATTTAAAATTTGATTAGCTCTTTTGGTTACCTCTTTTGGCACCCCTGCTAAACGAGCAACATGAACCCCATAACTTTCATCTGTTCCGCCTTTTACAATTTTTCTTAAAAAAATAATATCTTCTCCTTTTTCTTTTACAGCAATAGAATAATTTTTTATGCCCTCTAATTTATTTTCAAGCTCTGTAAGTTCATGATAGTGTGTTGCAAATAAAGTTTTAGCTCCGCATTTGTTTATATCTGCAATATATTCTGCAACTGCCCATGCAATTGAAAGCCCATCAAAAGTAGAAGTTCCTCTTCCAATTTCATCTAAAATAATCAAACTATTTGAAGTTGCTTCTTTTAGAATAGCTGCTACCTCCATCATTTCAACCATAAAAGTACTTTGTCCCATGCTTAAATCATCAGAAGCACCTACTCTTGTAAATATTTTATCAACTACTCCTATTACAGCAGATTGGGCTGGAACAAAACTTCCAACTTGTGCCATTAAAGTAATAAGTGCTACTTGCCTCATATATGTAGACTTTCCTGCCATATTTGGCCCTGTAATTATAGAAAGTCTATTTTCATTTTTATCTAAATACGTATCATTTGCAATAAATTCTCCTGTTGGTAGCATTTTCTCAATTACAGGATGACGTCCTTCTTTTATATCTATAATTCCATCTTTATTAATTACAGGCTTACAGTAGTTCATATCTTCAGCCACTTGTGCAAAAGATGATAAAACATCTAAAATAGATACCGCTTCTGCAGTTTTTTGCAACCTTTTTACATTATCTGCAATTTCTTCTCTAATTTTCTTAAAAGCTTCTAATTCTAATTTTACAACTTTTTCTTCTGCTCCTAAAATTTGATTTTCAATATTTTTTAATTCTTCTGTTATATATCTTTCTCCATTTGTTAAGGTTTGTTTTCTAATATAAGTTTCTGGAACTAGGTTTTTATAGGTATTTGTAACCTCAATATAATACCCAAAAACCTTGTTAAATCCTACTTTTAAAGATTTAATACCCGTTTTTTCTTTTTCCTCTTTTTCTAGTTTCATAAGCCATGATTTTCCATCTGTTGTTGCTAGTTTTAATTTGTCTATTTCCTCATCAAAACCAATTTTTATATATCCACCATCTTTTGTATTCATTGGTGGGTCATCTGTAATTGACTTATCAATAAGTTCATATATATCTTGTAATTCATCAATATTTTCATATATTTCTTTTAAATAATTAGTTTTAACATTTTGTAAAATATTTTTTGTTTCTGGTAATTTTAAAAGAGAATTTTTTAATGTAATCATATCTCTTGGTGTTGCATTACCATATGCCATTTTTCCTGCTAGACGTTCTATATCATATATCTTTTTTAGATTTTCTATTATATCTCCTCTTAACATAACATTGTTTTTTACTTCTTCAACAGAATTTAACCTTTTATTAATTTCATTTTCATCTATTAAGGGATCATTAAGCCAACGTCTTAATAGTCTTCCACCCATTGAAGTTGATGTTTTATCTAATACCCATAGAAGTGTTCCTTTTTTAGACTTATCTCTTAATTTTTCTGTTATTTCAAGATTTCTTCTTGCATTTATGTCTAATGCCATATATTTTAAAACATGGTAAATAGTAATTGTATTAATATGGCTTAAATCTGTCATTTGAGTATTTTCAATATATGATACTAAAGCATTTATCGCACATATTTCTAAAATATTATCTTGTAAATTTTCAATTTCATTTGAATTAATATCTTTTAATGTGAATTTATCTTTTACACTTTGTATATTTTCAGAAAAATATGACTCTTCACATTTATTTATATATGTGTCTGGAAACCTCGTTTTAATGCTTGCTATTTCTGCTTTAGATTCATTCATCATTTCATTTACTATTATTTCAGATGGAGTAAATCTAGAAATTTCGTCTAAAAGTAATGCAAAATTGTTTGTTTCTCTTATTTTGCTTGCATAAAATTCTCCTGTTGAAATATCACTTATTGCAATTCCAAAATATATTCCAACTTTATAAATTGACATTATATAGTTATTTTTTCTTTCCTCAAGCATATTAGATTCCACAACAGTTCCTGGTGTTACAACTTTTATTACTCCTCTTTTAACCATTCCTTTTGTTGTTTTCGGGTCTTCTAATTGTTCACAAATAGCCACTTTATAGCCTTTTGCTACCAATTTTGCAATATAATTTTCTGCAGCATGAAAAGGAACACCTGCCATAGGTGCACGTTTTTCTAATCCGCAATCTTTTCCTGTCAAAGTAATCTCTAATTCTCTTGATACTAATATCGCGTCATCAAAAAACATTTCATAAAAATCACCCAAT
>USQS01000022.1 GCA_900556865.1 uncultured Clostridium sp.
ATTGGTGGTCTTGGATTTGGTCCCATTGGTGGTCTAGGTGGTCTTGGCGGTGGAAATGGGGGTCTACAATTTGGGCCTATACAACCAGGTCTTCCTAAAAGTTCTCTTAAAATTAAAATTCGTATAAGATCATTTAAATTTCTTCTAGTTGCTCTGTTTCCTAGTTTTTCTGAACTTTTTTCTACTTTAGTTCCCCTTACATCATTTTCTAAATTAATATTAAGTACAATTGAATTATCGGTTTCAACATTAGAATAAACTTCTTCAACCATTCTATCTATTGTATCGCCTGTTAATTCTCCCCTATTTTGACTACATACCTTTCTTACCATGGGATAAACAATATTATAAATTTCTGGATAATAGCTTTCAATTTCTTCTCTAGACAAAGTATTTCTATTTTGATAAAACCCCATATTGTCGTAAAAATCACCTCTATACATAGAACTATATGGGTAATTTTCTAATGTATTTTGATACATATTTGGGTACTGTCTAGATTGGTCGAAAAAAGTTCCAATATAATCTTCGTACATAAAAACCTCCTATAATAATTTGTATATATTATTATCTAGGAGGTTTTTTTGTTACATTCTATTTACCAATTCTTTAAAAATATTTCCTCTTTCATACATATTTTTAAACATATCAAAACTTGTGCTTGCAGGCGAAAATAAAACAACCTGACCTGGCTTACTATATCTTTTAGCTAAAATAACAGCTTGTTTTAAAGAATCAACCATATATATGTTTAATTCTTTATTTTCCCTTTCTTGCTCTTGCTTTACCGCTTCAAAAATTTTTCCTGCTGTTTCCCCCATAAGTATAAGAGTTTTTACTTTTTCAAGTACTGGCTTTGCAAGTGGTGTATAATCTAAATTTTTATCGGCTCCACCCGCAATTAAAATAATTTCTTCCTTATCAAAAGCATTTAACCCTGAAATAGTTCTTGTTGGAGTTGAGCTAGCAGAATCATTATACCATTTTGCTCCATTAATTTCTCTTACAAACTCTATTCTATGTTCTACCCCTGGAAACTTCTTAATTATTTCTATTGCAACAGATTCATCTACCAACTCTTTAGTTGCAGCAAGACTCGCACATATATTTTCATAATTATGCTTACCCTTTATTGTAAGCTCTTCAGTGTCAACAATATGTTTTCTTAATCTGTCATCACATTCTTTTATAACATTTCCATCTACAATATATCCATTATCCAATTTTTGCTTGCTACTAAAGAAAATAACCTTTCCCGGTGCTTCTTTTTCGCAATTTCTTGTTATTTCATTATCATAATTTAAAATTAAAATTCCATCTTTGTTTTGATATTTGAAAATATTTTTTTTAGCTTCTATATATTCATTATAATCTTTATGTATATTCAAATGATTTGGAGTAATATTTGTTATAACCGCAACATCAGGGCTTATTTCCATGCCCATAAGCTGAAAACTGCTTAATTCAAGAACAACCTTGTCTTCTGGCGAAATCTCACATAATTTTGTAAACAAAGGTGTTCCAATATTTCCACCCACAAAGCATTTATATCCCGCTTTTTTAATGATTTCAGATATTAAAGTAGTAGTTGTGGTTTTACCATCACTTCCTGTAATTCCAATAATCTGACATGGACACATTTTCATAAGAAGTTCTACTTCTGTTGTCACAATTGCTCCTCTTTTTGCTTCTTCCTCTAATTCATTAACGGTTGGTAAACAACTTGGGCTACGAAGAATTAAATCATATCCCTTTAGTTTAGATAAATAATTTTTTCCAAATGAAAACTCTATTGAATAATTTGTTATTTTGTCCATCAAATCTTTTGGAATTTCTCCAATCTCTCTAGAATCAAAAACAGTAACACAAGCCTTTTTCTCATGAAAATAATCTATTAATGGAAGGTTACTTACCCCCAACCCAATAATTGCAACTTTTCTATTAACAATGTACTCCTCAAACTCTTTTAACTTTTCATTTTCATATTTCACTTTGAACTCACCTTCTCTTTTTATTGTATATATTTTTTTATACATGAAAGTCATCCAACTTTCTTATTACAACAGTACATTTTTTATCTTAACATAATTTTGCTAATTTGGCAAGACTATATTTTAACCCATACCGAACAACTTCTGCCTTTAGTTTTAAACACACCACAACCACTATCATCAATAGTTATAACATCTGCACAATTATCTAAACAATCTATAAATTTTTCTCCTGCAAAACTAGTTCCAACATACATTCTTTTTTCAGCATCAAAAGAATTAGACATAAGAACAGCAAGACCTGAATTCAAGTGCATATTATCTCCTTCTCTCGTCCAACCAACAACATTTTTATGGTCAAAATAATCATGTTGCCTACCATAAGCTTTAATTTTTCTCAATTTAAGCAAAGTCTTAATTCTTTCAACAGGTGGAATATTAGCATATGGCATTCCATATAAATCTCCATAAAAAACACAAGGGTAGCCCTCTTTTCTAAGTAAAATAACACTATATGCAAATTGCTTGAACCATGGTTCTATAAAGCTTTGTAAAGCTTGATTTGGTTGCGTGTCGTGATTATCTACAAAAGTAACAGCCTTCATTGGGTTTGAAGTAATAAGAGTGTTTGCTAAAATTTGAGACATATCATAATTAGTGTCAATTGAAGCATCATACAAATTAGCATGTAATGGAACATCAAATAAAGACATCACATAATCTACATCTGCCAAGTACTTATTTAATTTATTTACATCATAGCTCCAATATTCTCCAACAGTAAATAATTCTTTTTGAGTTTTAGCTCTTAAATATTGAACCCATTCTTTGTAAAACCCAGAATCAATATGTTTTACCGCATCTAATCTAAAACCATCTACTCTTGTGAATTCTTGATACCACAATCCCCATCTTTTGCATTCTTCTATAACTTCTCTATTAGAAAAATCTAAATCTGCTCCCATTAAATAATCAAAATTTGCAAATTCATTATCAACAGCCTGTCTCCAAGTTTTATCTTTAAACTTAAAAATTGCATGTTCTCCTGTTTTGCTATTTACATCTATTCCTGTAAAATGAGTCCAATTCCACTCAAAACTAGAATATTTATGACCTCTTCCAGGAAAAGTATATTTAGTTGCCGCTTTTATTCTCTCTACCTCTCCTTGTTTGTTATGGTCTCCCCATTCACATTTATTTGCTAAAATATCTTGTTCTTTATCTGCTCCCATCTTATGGTTTAAAACCACATCTGCATAAGCATTTATTCCATTTCTTTTTAAACTTTCTATTGCTCTTAAATATTCATCTTTTGTTCCATACTTTGTAGGAATAGAACCCTTTTGGTCAAATTCGCCTAAATCATACATATCGTACACACCATAACCAACTTCATTTCTTCCCTGAATTCCTTTGTAAGCCGGTGGTAACCAACAAGATGTTATTCCTAAATCTGCAATTTCTTCTGCGTCTTCTTTAATTTTGTTCCATAATCCTTCTGGCACATTTAAATACCATTCAAAATATTGTAACATTGTTCCATTCATTTGTTTCATTTTTTATTTCAATCCTTCCGATTTTTTCTATTCTTTTTGTTTTTTTCAGTCCTTTTTCTCCGTTTCAATTAACTTGGCAAGGAAAATTTTATTTAAAAGGCAAGAGCACATATAAAGGTATATGTAACCCAAGTTTTAAATGAAATTTGCCTTTGTAGCTTCCAAACTCGCTGTTGGAAAAGAATTAAATTTTGGCAAGGAAAATTTTATTTAAAAAGCGAGGTGCATATAAAGGTATATGTAACCCAAGTTTTAAATGAATTTTGACGCCGCCAAAATTGTAATTATTTTTCAACCCACTTACTTAAATTTTGGCGGGCTTTAGCTCCCAATAAATCGGCCTCTCATTTCCAATAACCGTAGACTTTCCATGTCCTGGATACACAATTGTATCCTCAGGTAAATTCATTAATTTATTTGTAATAGAATCCATAATTTCATCAAAATCTGAAGTTGGAAGGTCGGTTCTTCCCCACGCACCACAAAATAGTGTATCTCCAGAAAAAAGCAATTTTTCACTTTCTAAATATAAAGAACAACCACCCTTGGTATGGCCTGGTGTATGAATTGCCTTAAACTCTAAATTTCCTAAATGAATTAAATCTCCATCATTTAACCTAGAATCTGCGTCAATTTCAATTTCTGGAAGACCATCCATAAATGCTGTTAAATTAACATTTTTATCATTCAATCCTTCTGCATCATAGCGGTTAATTAAAACCTTTCCACCTAGTTTTTGCTTTAATTCTGTAACACCTTTTATATGGTCGCCATGACAATGCGTTAGAAAAATGTATTTTAATTTTCCTTGTAAAATATTTACCATCTCAACAATTTTGTCTACATCTCCTGCTGGGTCTATAACCATAGTTTCTTTAGAATCTTGGTCAAATACTATATAGCAATTTGTATCATCTCCAACCCAAGTTGAAATTCTTAATTTCTTTAGTATCATTTTATATCCTCCTTCTTTTTACTTCATAAACACTATCCACTTTACGAATTGATTTTAAAATATTATTTAATTCGTCTAAATTTTTAATTTCTATTGTTATATCTATTAATGCAATTCTATTTTTACCCGTCTTTCCATTTATTTCTACTAAATTTGCTTTAGTATTTGATAAAACATTCATAATATCTGCTAAAAGTCCTAATCTGTCATTTGCCAAAACCGTCAAATTTACATCGTAAGAAGCTTGTTGCTCTTTCTCCCACGCAACATCTATAATTCTATTTTCTTCTTTAAATAAATCCTTTATATTTACACAATCTTTTCTGTGCACAGAAACTCCTCTTCCTCTTGTAATATAACCAATAATTTCATCTCCAGGAAGTGGATTGCAACATTTAGAAAGCTTTACAAGGCAATTATCTATTCCTTTAACTATAACTCCATTATTAGATGGCTTTGTTTTCTTTTGGGTTCTTGTGATTTCAAGTTCTTTTAACTTTTCTTCAATGTCCTCTTCCTTATGGTCTTTTCTATATTCTATAAGCATACGTGCAATTACTTTAGTTGCAGTATTTGCACCAAACCCAACAGCTGCATACATTTCTTCTAGATCTTTATATTTATACCTATTTAACATGGCATTAATATAATCTACTTTAAACAATTTTTCATGAGAAATTCCTAGTCTTTTTAGTTCTTTTTCAATTTGCTCTTTTCCCTTTTCAATATTTTCTGCCTTTTTTTCTTTTTTAAACCAACTATTAATTTTAGTTTTAGCAGATGTACTTTTTACAAATTTTAGCCAATCTAAACTTGGACCTTTAGAATTTTCTGAAGTTATAATTTCAACAATATCTCCATTTTTTATTTCAGTAATTATTGGAACCATTTTACTGTTTATTTTACACCCCGTCATATGGTTTCCAATTTCCGCATGAATAGAATATGCAAAATCTATTGGTGTTGAGCCTTTTGGTAAAACCTTTATAGCACCTTTTGGTGTAAACACATAAACCTCATCTTCAAAAAGCTCTGTTTTTAAATTCTCTAAAAATTGTGTTGGGTCTTGAAGTTCTTGTTGCCATTCTAAAGTTTCTCTAAGCCATGCAAGTTTATCTTCTGTAACTACCACATTTTTCTTGCCTCTACCTAAAAAATTAGCTTCCTTATATGCCCAATGTGCTGCTATACCATATTCTGCAACTCTATGCATATCCCAAGTACGTATTTGCACTTCAAAAGGTGTACCCTTTTCCCCAAGTAGAGTTGTATGTATAGATTGGTACATATTTGGCTTTGGAACTGCAATATAATCTTTAAACCTTCCTGGCATTGGGCTATACATTTCGTGTACAACACCTAAAGCCGCATAACAATCTTTAACAGAATTTACAATAATTCTCATAGCAAATAAATCATATATTTGGTCTAAAGTACAATTATCTCTTTTCATTTTTCTATATATAGAATAAAGGTGTTTTGCTCTACCCGTCACTTCTGCGTCAATTCTTTGTTTTTTTAATTGCACGTGTATATCGTCCATTATTTTTTCAATAAATTTTAGGCGTTCATCTTTTTTCTTGTTTATGCCTTCAACAAGTTCATGATATTCTTCTGGTTTTAAATATTTAAACCCTAAATCTTCTAGTTCTGCTTTTATAGAATATAAACCCAACCTATTTGCCAAAGGAGCATATAAATCTAAAGTTTCTTTTGCATTTGCTATTTGCCTTTCTCTTGTAAGATATTTTAAAGTCCTCATATTATGAAGCCTATCTGCAAGCTTAATTAAAATAACTCTAATATCTTTACCCATTGCCAAAAACATTCTTCTATAATTTTCAACTTGTTTTTCTTCAACTGTTGCAAATTGAATAGTGCTTAATTTTGTAACACCTTCTACCATTTGTGCAATTTCTTCTCCAAACATTTCTGATAAGTCTTTATTTGTTAAATCTGTATCTTCAACAACATCATGAAGAAGAGCAGCACACAAAGTTGATTCATCAAGCCCAATTCCTGCTAAAATATATGCTACATTAAGTGGATGAATTATATATGGCTCTCCTGAACTTCTTTTTTGATTTTTATGTTTCTCGTTTGCTAAATTATACGCTTTCATTATAAGTTTTGTATCTACTCTTTTAGTTATTTCTTTTTTCTTAGCAATTACATCATAAATAGTTATTTCCTTTTGTTCACCCATTTACTTTCCCCCTTTATTTTTTAGGTTTGATACAACTAAACAGATTTCATTACATCTTTTAAATTAATTTGTATGGAATCAACTCCATTATAAGAATTTATCCCTAAATTTCCAGCAATATCTACTCTATCTCCTATTTTAAAATCATTTACCAAATAACCCAAATTAAAACCAACTGCACTAATATAACTATTATTGTTACTTTTTACTATTAATTTTAAGTGTTTTCCATCTGATAAACTTCTTATAGAATCTATTTTTAAATTTTTAAAAGCAAAAATCGGCATTTTATTTGCCTCACCAAATGGTTCTAGTAAAGCTAAACTTTGCACCATTTGCTTGTTTATTTCATCTATATTTATAATTTCATCTATATTAATTGTTGGAAACAATTCAGAAAGTTCTGCTTTATCTGTAATTTGAAGGAACTCTTTTTTAAACTCTTCAAACGCACTTTTTTTCACACTTAAACCTACTGCCATACTGTGGCCACCAAACCCGTTTAAAGTGTTTTTACATTTCATTAAAGCACTATGCAAGTCAAAACCAGGAATGCTTCTTCCAGAGCCCTTTCCTATTTCACTTTCTTCCTCAAAGCAAATCAAAACACAAGGTTTGTAATACATATCTGTTATTTTAGAAGCTACAATTCCAATCACGCCACTGTGCCAATCAAGCCCACCAACTATAATTGCACTTTTTTCATCTAAGTTTTCTTTTTTAATTGTTAATTTTGTTTCCTCATAAATCTTCTTTTCTCTTTCTTGTCTTTGGTTATTATATTTAGCAATATCTATAGCTATATTTCTTGCCTCATTTTCATCTTTTGTTAATAATAAATTCAAAGCTATTTCCGCAAACCCCATTCTTCCACATGCATTAATTCTAGGTGCCACACCAAATGAAATTGCAGTTGAATCTATTTTAGAATAATTTATCTCATTTAAAATTGCCTTTAACCCCATATTTTTTGTGCATTTAACCAACATCAGACCAAGTTTTGTAATAACCCTGTTTTCGTCTACAAGTGGCACTATGTCTGAAATTGTACCTATTGCTACAATATCTAAATATTTTAGATATTCTCTTTCATCTAAATTTAATTTTATACTTAATGCTTGTATAAATTTAAAAACAACTCCACAGCCAGCAAGTTCTCTAAATGGATATTTATTATCTTTTCTTTTACAATCTACAACCGCTACTGCTTTTGGCAAGGTTTCTGCCGTTTCATGATGGTCTGTAACAATAGTATCTATTCCATTTTCTTTTGCAATCTCTATTTCTTCAATTGATGTAATTCCACAATCTACTGTAATCATTAAAGTAAATTTTTCATTTGCAATTTTCTCAATTGCTTGTTTATTTAGCCCATAACCTTCTGTCAACCTATTTGGTATATAGCTTTGAACTTCCACATCTCTATCTTTCAAAAAGCTTTTCAATACAGTAATACTTGTTATTCCATCTACATCATAATCTCCATATATAATAATTTTTTCTTTATTTTCAATTGCTTTTAAAAGCCTATTTACTGCCTTTTCCATATCTGGCATTAAAAATGGGTCATAAAAGTCATGCCTATTTGGATTTAAAAATTTCTGTGCATTTTTAGTTGTTATTCCTCTATTTACCAAAATTGTTGCCAACATTTTGTTTATATTAAATTCTTTTTCTAATTTTTCAATTTCTTCTTTATTTTCATTAAAATTATACTGCCATTTTTTATTCATCATATATCCTTTCTATAAATTACATCCTTTGCTTCACATTTTACTACTTTGAAAAAAAAATATCAATAGAAAAATAAGATTTTTAGAAATTAATGTGGTTTTGTGATTTTTGTTAATAGTATTATATTTAACTAAAAAAGTAAAAACCTTCTTCAGTTTAGCTAAAGAAGGTTTTTATTTTATATTATTGTTATATTTTTTGCCCAATTAGCAAAATTGGTTTCTATCCATGTTTTCATATCAGAGTTTGTGGTAATTTGCACTGTTGTTGGAACATTTTGAAACATAGCTTGATAATATACCGACTTTGTAATTTGGCTTGTTGTAAATTTATTTAATTTTAATGTGTTTAATTTTGTACAGTTATAAAATAATCCTCTCATACTTTCTACATTACTTGTATCCCATGTACTTAAATCTAATTCTGTTAGACTGCTACAACCTGAAAACATTCCAGATTGATCATAATATGAACCGGTTGATGTTGAACTATATCCCATATATTTTACATTGCTTGTATTAAATAATCCACTCACATTCAAAGATGTTAAATTAGTACAATTCTTAAACATACCCTTCATATCCGTTACATTTCTTGTGTCAAAACTACTCAAATCCAGACTGGTTAATTTATTACACAAACGAAACATTTGATCCATATCTGTTACTTTACTTGTATCAAAATTACTCACATCTAATTCTGTTAGGCTACCACACACATCAAACATTTGGTGCATATCGGTTACTTTACTTGTATCAAAATTACTCACATCTAAACTTGTTAAACTTGAACAACCTGAAAACATTTGACTCATACCATAACTGGTAACTCTACTTGTATCGAATTTACTTACATCTAATTTTGTTAACTCATTACAACTTGAAAACATTCTATACATATTTGTTACATTACTTGTATTAAATTTACTTACATCTAAGCTTTTTAATGTTAAGCACCAAAAAAACATACACTCCATGTTTGTAACGTTGCTCGTATCGAAATCACTTACATCTAGACTTGTTAATCCACTACAACTACCAAACATACTACTCATATTTGTTACTTTACTTGTATTAAAATTGCCTACATCCAAACTTGTTAATTTACTACAATTATAAAACATTCTACTCATATTTGTAACGTTGTTCGTATTGAAATTACTTACATCTAAACCTGTTAATTTATTACAATAATAAAACATACTACCCATACTTGTTACTTTGCTCGTATCAAAATTACTTACATCTAAACTTGTTAGATTACTAGCAAAATTCCAATCAAAGCGAAACATACTACCCATATTTGTTACATTACTCGTATCAAAATTACTTACATTTAGACTTGTTAATCCACTACAATACTGAAACATAGAACTCATATTTGTTACATTACTCGTATCAAATTTACTTACATCTATACTTGTTAATCCACTGCAACCACAAAACATCCCACTCATATTTGTCACATTACTTGTATCAAATTTGGTTACATCTATACTTGTTAATTTACTACAAGCATAAAACATATAAACCATACTTGTTACATTACTTGTATCTAAATTTTCTAACCCTTCTATTTTTACTTCTGTACCATCTGCAACACTATATCCAATATTCGCAAATAAATATCTTGAATCTACATTGGCTGTTACTCCTCCATCTTGCCCTATTGTTACACTATAATATCCATTCTCATCTACATCATACCATGCCAGGATTTTACCTTTTTGTTCTTGCGATACATCCCAGCAATTTGCTTCATCTAAACTGTGTCCTTGCAAAGAATTTACTAACATTACACTTTTTACTTTGTTTCTTGTTACAGTATCACTATTTAAAAATTTTGAATTTGTATTAACTTCATTCCCACAATACCTCAATGTACTATGGTCTTTTATTCTGTATGGTCCAAATGGTTTTTTTAGGTTTACTTCTGTTTCCATATTCTCGCCTAAAAAGGCTTTTACCCATAGGTAATAATCCCCTTCTTCTGTGTCTACTGTTGTAACTAAAGTCTTTTTTGTTTTTCCAGAGCCTGTTAGTTCTGCTGTTTTAAATTCTTCTGGTTCTTGTGTAGCACTTTTGCTCCATGCATATTTTAGCCTTAAATTCTCTTCATTCATGGCAATTCCGGTTTTTACCGTTAATGTTACAGTGTGTGCTAATTTAGGTGTGGGGTCACTTGCCGGGTCAGCCGTAATTTCTGCTGTTTTTGAAAGCTTTTCTTCATCTCCAATATAGGTTGTTTTTCCATCTCTTGTTACAATATAATACCTTTTTGATGGCACAAATTTAACATACAAGTCTGTTGAGTCTTCATCTTCTGTAACTTCAGTTTCATTTTCCCCAAGATTGTTGTTTAGCACTTTTTGTAGTATTTCTTTTCTAACTTCTCCAAATTTATTTTTTTCCATGGCTTGTGCAGTTGCAATCTCTAATTGCTCTCTTTCGCTCGAAATTTCTGCTTTTTCTCTTGCCGTTAATGCCATATTTATTATTGAGTTATTTCCTGTTAATGTGGAAATTGTAATTGAAGCTAATATTATTAATACTATAATTGTAACTATTAAAGCAATTAATGTTATTCCTCTACTATTTTTTAAAATATGGCTTTTTTTCTCTTTCTTTCTCATTAGACCCGCAACAGTTTCGTGTTCTGATTTCTTTTGCATATTTTCCACCTTTTCCCTTCTTTTATTCATTTTTATTTTATTATGCCCTTCTTGAAGCATAATTCCTGCTAATCTTTTTTGTATTTTTATTCTACTATAAAGACCTAAAAAAAGCAAGAAAATTTTTTCTATTTCTTGCTTTTAATTACAATTCATAACATATCAATATTTGACTAAAAAATTTGATACTATATTGTTTTGAAATACCGCGTAAGCGACCAAACGAGCG
>USQS01000023.1 GCA_900556865.1 uncultured Clostridium sp.
CCATCTTTATTCCACCACCTCTAATGCATCTTTAGTACTATTTAACCCTTCCAAATTATAATAAGTATTTGGAATCTCTCCAATTATCACATTTTCCATAAGTAAAACTTGACTATTAATATCTTCTTTAATAGTTTTAAATGGAGTAATAACAGCAACTTGACAATTAACATCAAGAAAAATTCTATGAATTGTTTGGTTTATTCCTTGAGATACAAATTCACTTTTTAATTCTGTATCTACTCCACCTGCTGATGAAATCTTAATTTTTATATCTGGCCCTATTCCAGATAAAACTTTAATTCCAGTAAAATTACCTATTGAAAGTTTTACATATTCCTTTTCAGAATCATTTAAAGCCTTTTGTATATATGTTGAAACATTTGAGGTAATTTCATCAATCACAAAAATATTTGCACTAATCATTTTAATATTTCCGTTTTTCATCTTTTGTTAATGTAAACATTTCATTATAATCATGATTTTCCATTGCTTTAACCTTTTGTTCATTAGTTATAATTGTAGCAACAGATTTTGCCTTATCTGAACATATTGTATCAAATACTTGGTCTATAGATTTTGCTAAAACAAAATAAATTGCATAACATAAAGCAATAGTAATTAACAATGCAAAAAAGTTATACCTTCTTTGTTTATATCTTAAACTTCTATTTCTTTTTGGTCTAAGTAAATTTATTCTATAACGTGAATAAATTTTATACATAGAGTTATGGTTATTTTGCATCTGTCTTAATTTCATTCCTTACATAATTAAATTTTGGAATATAAATTTTTTGTCCTACATCTAATTTGTTTTCATCTTCTATTCCATTAATTCTTTTTAATTCATCAACAGTACTATTAAACCTTTTAGCTATTTTCCATAATGTATCTCCTGAATGTGTTATATACAAAATTAAACTGTCATAATCTTCATCTTTTCCTTCGTCTTCTGCTAATTTTATATTATCTATAATATTCATACTTGTATTTCTATTAGTCTTTGTGTTAATTTCCATAGTAATTTCTGCTTCAACTTCTCCACTTGGCTTAACATTAAAAGAAGAACTTTTTATATTTATATCTGTTTCAACATTTATATTTTCAGTTTTTTCATCATTATTTACTTCAACTTCAAAAGGAATTTTTGCACTATTCGAAGTTATCGTACTCGCATTGGAATATATAAAATTTAGGCCAATATCGCCACTATATACAATTTTAGAACTTGTTATTTTTGTATTTGCTAAATTATACGAAATTCCAACATCAATTAAATTTCCTTCATCTAAACCTGGTATTTGAACTGTATCTTTTATTGTAAATTCCTTTGTATTATCATTAATGCCTGAAGAAGTTGAAATTGTTTTTTGTGTAAATTCTAAATTTGCTGTTGGGCTATATAAATCTTGAATAAGTCTTATATCTTTTCTTTCATATGCCATGCATTCAACTTCAATTTCTAATTCGATGTAGATAGAATGTTCCTCTGCTGAATTTGGTCTGATTATCATATTTTTTATAATATAATTAAGATCACAAATATTATTTTCAGAAATATTTTGAAGGTCTATAAATCCAACTACTGGTATTCTTGCTTGAACTTTTCCAATTCTGTTATCTTCAGTTAAATACATTACTTTAACTTCCGCTTCTGCTTTTGCTAAAACTTTATTATAGCTTATCTTTACATCTTTATCTACCAAGCTTACATCAACTTTTAAAATCTCCGCAATTTCATCTTTCGGATCAACATTTAGGGTATCTTTAGCATATACTGGTGTTCTACCATTTCCAATTAAAGAATTAACATTAAAGTTTTCTTCTAAACTTTGAAAATTATCAATATTATTTACAGTACTTATAACTTGAACATCCTCATTTGAGTATACTTTAATATCAAATTCAATTCCTGCTTTTACAGATATTTTCCTACCATTTAAAACTTTACACTCTATATCCTTAATACATGGTTTTACACATAAAATCATCCCTTCTTTTACCATTTTCATTGGTATACTTTCAGAAAACTCTATATTACAATTTAAAGCTCTTATGTTGTCATCTTTGCTATCTGGCAAGTACATTATATATGTATTTACATTTCCATCTATTTTAACTTTCTCTTCCATTACTTCTTTTTTATAAATGCATACATTTCCTGTTATATTTATTGTGTTTAACACATCTGGTTTTGAATCTGGAACAATCATATCTGTATTAACAAATACAATTTCCTTTTTTTGAGAAACTAATTTATTTATACATATGTTTTCTTTACTAACTTCTACTTCCATAAAAAATAAACCTCCTAATATAATAATAACTATTTTAATTATATTAGGAAATTTTAATTTTATGCTATCTATACTAATATATTAGCAAAAGTTTTTAATTGAACCTTTGCATTGGCAAATATTTCCAAATGTTGTACAAACATCTTGTGCACCAATTTTTTCTCCCCAATTTGCCAAATCCCCCATTGTAATAATTCCTACCATCTGATTATTTTCATTTACAACAGGAATTCTTCTTATTTGGTTTTTAGACATTTTTTCTTGTACTTGGCATATATCTTCATTACAACCACATGTACATACATTTGTAGTCATAACTTCACTTACAGGTGTAGTTTTTGTGTTTTTATCACAAGCAACAGTTCTTAAAACTATATCCCTATCTGTTAAAACTCCTACTACTTTTTTTTCGTCATTACATACTGGAATACACCCCACATGGTTTTCGTTCATAATTCTTGCTGCATCAAAAACTTTACAATCAGACTTTACAAAACATACATCCTGGCACATACATTCATTAATTTTCATTTTTCTCTTCCTTTCTCTAGGCAAAATTAGATTTTTTAATCTTCCTATTTATTTTATATTTTTGTCTAAATTTTGTTTTTTTATTCAAATGAGTTTAAATTTTCATTTTTTTATTTACCCAATTTACTAAATTTTGAATTTCTATTCTTTCCTGTTTCATAGTGTCTCTATCTCTAACTGTAACCATATTATCTTTTAATGTATTAAAATCCACTGTTATACAATATGGTGTACCTATTTCATCTTGCCTGCGATATCTTTTTCCTATGCTTCCAGTTTCATCATAATTGCACATAAAATTAGCTTTTAAGTCTATATATATTTTTTTAGCTTGTTCAGATAATTGCTTTGATAATGGTAACACAGATATTGTATAAGGTGCAATTGCAGGTTTCAATTTTAATACAATTCGCTTTTCTTCATTATCTAATATTTCCTCATCATATGCATCACACATTATCATTAAAAACAGTCTATCAGCTCCAACCGTTGATTCAATTATATAAGGAATAAATCTTTCATTTGTAATTTGATCAGTATATTCCATACTCTTGCCAGAAAACTCTTGATGTCTGGATAAGTCAAAATCCGTTCTATTATGTGTACCATTAACTTCTCCCCAACCAAATGGAAACTTATACTCAATATCACACGCTTCTTTAGCATAATGTGCTAATTTTTCGTGATTATGGTATCTTAAATTTTCTTCTTTTATGCCCAAATCCATAAAAAATTTTTTTGCATATTTCTTAAAATATTCATATATTTCTGAATCTTCTCCCTTTTTACAAAATGTTTGAAATTCCATCTGTTCAAACTCAATTGTTCTAAAAGTAAAATTTCCCGGTGTTATCTCATTCCTAAAAGCTTTACCCACTTGGCCAATACTAAAAGGAAGTCTTGCCCTTGTTGTTCTTTGTACATTAATATAATTCACATATTCTCCTTGTGCATTTTCCGGCCTTAAATAAATTGCAGACTTGTTGTCCTCAACTGTGCCACGGTAAGTTTCAAACATTTGACTAAATTTTCTAATTTCAGTAAAATTATGTTCTCCACATACTGGACATTTCACATTATTTTCTTGTATATATTTTTCCATCTCTTCATAACTTAATCCGTCTCCATTTACTTTACCTTTAGATATATCTGTAATAAAGTTATCTGCCCTAAATCTTGTTTTACATGTTTTACAATCGATTTTTGGGTCATAAAAAGAATCCAAATGACCACTTGCCTTCCAAACCATGGGATTCATTAATATTGCAGCATCAATTTCATAACTATTTTCTCTTTCTTGAATAAACCTCTTTCTCCATGCATCTTTTAAATTATTTTTTAGCCTTGCTCCTAAAGCACCATAATCCCATGTGTTAGCCAAACCACCATATATTTCACTTCCTTGGTATATAAAACCTTTCGTTTTACAAAAATTAATTAATGTTTGCATATCTTTAAACATAACTATTCCTCCTTCATTTTTTTATAGAGTAAAAGCGAATATTAATGTATTTATATTATAAGAAATTTGGAGAACTTTCCTATAATATAAAAAAACTTTCATCTCTAACTACATTATAAAAAATATAGTTAGGGACGAAAGCTTTTTATGCTTACGCGATTCCACCCTAATTGATAAGTTTATATTTTTAACCTACCCACCTTAATTTATTTTATTATGCTCAAAAGCTCCCCATATACTTCCATCGCAAATTCACACCACCCATTTGCTCTCTTTAGACTTCCATACATTTTTTCTTCTTCAACGCAATTACATTTTAACATAAGAAATGATATTTATCAATGTATTATTATGAAATTTCAATTAAATCATGAGATTGCAAATTTTATTAATTTACATTTGTATCTTTACATAATTCATATTTTGTGATATACTATTCTTGTTTAAGTGCATAAACACGCAGAACACGCAGATTTGAAAGGATGGTATGTTTTAACATGAAAATCAAAATTCAGCAAGAGTATCTGCCTTGGGAACGGCGTATTCGCCTTTTCAGGCAATACGGGATTCTTACCCGGAAAGACATTCTTAACCCTACTATTTGGGAGCTTTTGCTCCCTGCAGGAGTTGAAATCATTGAAGCTGAAGACCCTATTTTTTGGCTCTTCGATGATCGTACTTCTACTTTGATTGGGGTTCTGACAGAGCCCTTTTCTTCCGAAGGTGGGCGTCTCCAGCTAATGTAAAAGTGAGGCTTCTATAGCCTCACTTTTCTATTATTATTTCTATTGGAAGTGAAATTCCTTCAACTTCAGGATTATAATAGTCATAACATCTTATGTTTCCTCCTGTTATTTTTCCTGGGTAACCTGCTCTATAGTTTACACTTAAATTAATTTGCTTTTCACTTTCAAAATCTTTTAAATATAAATATATTTTAGAATAATTATATTCATATTTAGCTACTATTCCTTCTTTTACAAGTTTGCTTAAAGATTCTTCTTGTACAGCAAATCCTTGTGGCACAACTATTTCAACTATACCATTTCTTATATTATCTTTGCTTACATTTTTTACATTAACATTTTGTGTAACTAAATCATTAACTTTGCAACTAGTATTAATATTAGATACAACTTCAATATTATTCGCCGAATTATCTTTGGCAATTTGTGCATTTTGATAATATTCTTCAACTATTTCATACTGTAATTTTCCTTTTTGCATATCAATTTTAAGTTTATTTTCTACACCTAAATTATCATATGTAACTTCATACAAACCTAAAGCATCTTCTTTAACTTCAATTTCTTTTTTATCTCCATTTAAATCAACAGTAATTTTTTGATCCTTTATATTTACTTTACTGTTATATTTTAATATTGCCTTTAAAGCTAACGTTGTTGCTTGTGTATTATACCATGTACCAAAACTATCTTTACTTGCTATAATATAATTAATTAATTCTCCATTTGTTTTTTGGCTTTTTCCTGTTTTAGATAATGCTAAAGACGCTAAAGCAGTTGTTCCGTATATTTTGTGTTCTTCCTCTTGCTCCATAATAATCTACTACTGCAGAATCTAAATATGTGCTTCCATTTTCTACTTTTATTTGCTTTAATAATCTTTCCACTAAAATATTTGCATTTTTATTATCTCCAACATTTGCAAAAGCATTTGCAGCTAAAGCAATTTCATATGAATCATTTAGCTTGTCTATATTATTTTCCAAATACTTTATAGATTTATTTAATCTGTCATCTTTACTATCTGCTTCAGATAATGCCCAAATTATGTATGTATTTAAATATAATTTATCATTTTTTAAATTTAATGATGAAGTCATGTATGAGTCATTTAAATTATTAAATGCTCCATTTGAGGCTTGTTTAGAATATAAATAGCTTTTCATGTTTTCTATAACTTTGCTATCCACATCATAAACTGAACTTATATCTACCATTTCCATCAATCCAAAAGCTGTTAAAACTGGCTCTGCAGGAGAGCTTCCATATAAAGAATATCCTCCTTTTGTTCCTTTAACTTCATATGTAAGTAATCTTTGATATCCAGAAGATATATATGATAATGCTTTTGCTTTTACTTCTTCATTAATTAAATTGTTTTCTTGCATATATTTTAGTATCATAACATCAGGATATAAACTTGATGAAGTCTGCTCAAAACAACCTGTTGGCATTTTTAATATATTTTCTAATCCTTCTATAAGTTCTGCTGCCATATTAGGATATAACTTAATTTTAAGTTTTTTAGTATTATCTATAGCTTGTACATCATAAATAATGTCTTGAGAAAGCTGTTTTTCAAAATAACCACTAGATACTACTGATGTTTTTTGTATGCCTTGGTTTTGAATTACCATATTTTTTTGTAAAATGTCTTCTACCCCATCTGCCACTGCCTTAACTTGTAAAGTTTTTTCTCCTGCTTGTTTTATTGAAATAGGTATGTATACAATTTTAGTAGATTGTGCATTTACTTTTATACCTTTTTCATAGTTCTTTAATTCAAACCAATCAGATTCTGTTACATCTAAAGAAACATCTAGCTCTTTATCCATATAATTATACACAGTAACTGGTATTTCTATTTCATCTCCTATAATACAGTTTGTAGGTAATGTAAAGTTTGCGAAAAAGTCTTTTTTAACTGTAATTTTTGATGAACCATAACCTATGTTTCCTTGTTTTGTGTTTCCAACAACTTGAATTTTCCATGAAGTTATGTTGTCACTTATTTTTATTTCTTGGTTTGCTGTACCATTTTGTGTTATCATATCTGGAATGAAACACATACTTTCTAAAAATATTTTTCTTACATTTTCCTCACTATCATTTTTAGAATTATCATCTACCTTTGTCTCTTTTTCATCTTCTACTTTTGTTTCTTGCTCTTCTTTTTTATCTTTATTTTTAGAAAAGGCATCTGTAATTGAATCCAATGTTTTAGAATTAGATTTTTCAGCAGTACCATATGTTACAGACTTGTCTAAAACTCCTGGTGTTATTGCACTATTTGCACCGTCTGAAAATCCATCATCTGCTTCTTCAATTAGCGAATTCGTAGTTGATTTTCCATTACTTAATATATTGTATGGTTCAACTATAGAACCATCTGAAAATAGTAATGCCAAAATTAAAATTGTAATTAATACTACTGTTCCAATAATCGAGCCAACCGTTACTTTTACTGTTTTTGTTTTAGCATTTTTGTAATATTCTTTATTAAATCTAATTTCATAAACAATATTTAATGCTATAAATGCAATAATGGCAAAAATATCAGATACTCTAGATGATAATGCTACAAGGCCAATTATAACAAGTACTTTTAATATTTCAAATGCAACTTTTTTTATTTTTAATGCTAATTTTTCATTTTTCTTTTTTAAAATTGCACTGGCAATAAATGCAACTGGCAATATGGCTATTTCTATTAATATTATTATCCATTTAAAAATGCTTTCAAAATCCATTATAACATTAACATTTAACAATATTAATACATATAAAATTGCGTATTCTATAAATAATCTAAAAATCGCATTTTTGTATTTATATAAAAATAATATATAAACAATGAGAGATATTATAAAACCTGTTATATATGGCGATATTCCATTAAACCCAAAACTAAATATATCATCTAATAAGTAAAGTATCAATAAAGTAACAAAATTTACTCCTACAAAAGCAATTATGTGTTTTAAAGCTTCTCTTACGCCCTCTTTTTTTATTGAGAAATATATCAATAAGATTAAAATAAATACAATAATTCCAATAAGTAATATTGAGGCAGATTTTTCTTTACTATCTATAGAACTATATGTTTCTTTTGCAATATTTGGATCTTTCGATTCTTGTTTTAAAAGCATTGCCATTAATGTGCTTTCAGATTTATCATCTATTACATTTGTTAAGAAAGTTGCTCCATCTAATTTGTCTGATAACATTATATCTTGTAAGCTAATTTTTATATTGTCTATTGATAAATCATTATCTTTAATAGCAAGATTCGCTTCATCTAAAATACTTACAAGTAAAGCTCCATCTACGGTTTTTCCAGTTTCATCTGTTAAATTTATGTTTAAATTCATGTTATCTTTTGGTTTATATATTTCACTATCTGTTTTTACTTGAACATTTAATGCCTTATTTGGTTTTACAAAAACCGTTCTTTTTGATATTGTTTGTTGATTTTTGTATTTTGTATTATAATTTTTTAAAACATAAAAATCTATTAAACCATAATTATCTTCTAAATTAACAACTACTTGTTCTTCATCTGTTGTTATTAATTTTAAAATTTCTCCATTTTTGCAAACAGCTATTGTTTGGTCTTTAATATCTTTTTCTGATTCTAATGTTAGTACTATATCATCTTGCTGATTATATTTTACTTTATCTGTTTTTATTAATATAGAATTATTCTTTTGAACAGCTAATCTTTCATTTTTATTTACTTTTGTTCCATCTTCATCTTTTATTTCTAAATTTAGGTTTAAGTAATTGTCTAAATTTACATACTCATCTTCCGTTGTTGTTTTGGTTGTTTTGGTTGTTTTTTCTTTTGTAATTAGAGTTGATATATCTGTTTTTGTAAGAGAAATTTTGCCAACACCATTTTCATCTGTAATTACTTGCCTTGTAATTTTTCCCATGTTTACTGTTATGTAGGCTTTTTTTCCATTTCCTTCTGGTGTTTTTACAAAAAAGTAAATATCATTATCTAAATTGCTTTTAACCTTACCATATTCTGGTATTATTTCCACTTTTAGTTTGTCATTTGAAATATAAACTGTTTTTGAACTTTCTACTAAATAGTTAGATTCATCTGTTACTTCCGCTTTTATGTTTAATGTTTCTTCTTTTTCTGCAGTATATTGATATTCAAATTTTCCCTGTTCATTTGTTATTCCTTCTTGAGCAACTTTAGCATTTATGTTTAATACAACTTTAGCATTTTTTACTGGCTCGCCAAAAAAATACTTGCTATCTACTTCTACTTTTATGTTTTCCCCTTGTGAATATGTTTCTTTATCTGTTTTAAGATTTGCCTCAAATTGAGGAGTAACATATGGGTTTACGGTAAATGTTTTTGTATAATTAATGCTTGGTGTTTCAACTTCTAACCTATATGTTCCACTATTTACTTCACTTGCTAATTCAAACTTTCCGCTTGCTATACCATAATCTGATGTTTTTGTTTTTTGAATATAAACTCTGTTATCATTTCCATCATAAATGCTTATTGTTAGGTCTTCGTCAATTGGCTTGTCCTCTGATTTAGATGTTAATAAAACTCTGTAGTTTACTGTGTCTGAAGGCTTGTAAATTCCCTTATCAAAATTTACTATTACATTTGCCTCTGATTTAGATTTAATTGTTATTGGTTTTGTAATTTTGTCTTTTCCTTTATCGGTTTTTACTGAAACCTCTAAATAATATTTTCCGGCTTTCTAAATCTTTTGGTAATTCAAGTTCTATGTTGGAGCTATCATCTTGGTTCATAGCTGTTTTAACATTTTTCACTTTTTTATTATTTGAATTACGCAAAATTACTTTTGTTTTACTATTTAAAGTATCTTTTGTCTCAAAATCTTCTGCACTAACCGATAGTCCTAATTTTTCTCCTTTATATGCTTCTTTAGGATAAATTAGGTCAATTTCCTGTTTTCCAAAATGTAATATTCTGAAAAGATTAATTGCTAAAAAAATTATAAATGCAATTAAAAAAATAATTTTACCTGCTTTTACTACTTGCTCTTTTTTCATAAAATAAAAACTCCTTTCTTTTTTATATTAATATTTTACTTTATTAATATAAAAAATACAAGAGATTTTAAGATAATATATAAAAAAATGCCAAAGGTGAAAACACCTTTGGCTGGATTACTTTACTGTTCCCTTGCTACAGTCCAAACGACCAAAGCAAGGAAACCCATTGCGATCATCCAGATATTGTGGGCTCTTGCCCCAATATAAATGACGGCTAGATTTTCAGCAAAGAAAATAATCCTAAAAAGAAGTTTCATAATTTTTTTCCTTTCTCGTATCTGATAAAGTAACTTCTTGCTAACTAATTACATTATACACCAAATTTACATAATTTTCAAGTCTTTAAAAAAAAAAAAACGACCCGCGGCCGCTTAATTTTATTTTTTAATAGCTAAAGTAGTAATACCTACTATTGATATTACAAATAACATTACATCTAACATAATATTGTCTGCTGTTTTTGGATTACTTGTTTCATTTGTTAAAACTGCTTTTTCATTATTTTCTACATTATTATTTGAAATATCAGCAACTAAATCCTCACCTTTGAATAATTGTAATTTTGCTTTCTTGCTATATTCTACATAGCCATCATGAATAATTCCACCTTCAAAATTTAATGTTACTTCATTTTTGTCTACGGCATATACTTTATTTGCAGTTATTGAAAATATTATACTAATAAACAAACAGACAATAAATAAAATTGAAAATGCTTTAGTTTTTTTCATTTTTTTCCTCCTTCTTTACTTTTTTCATTATAATTTTATCATATTCAATATTTTTTTCTATCCTTTTTACCGATTTTTCCGTGTCTATTTGGTAACTAATTTTTCAATACTAAAACTGTATATTTTTTGGTTAAACTTTAATTTCAGTGTAGGTTAGCTTAAGGATAATGGGTTGTTTTCAAACTTGTAATGTGTAATTGGAGTAATTTTAGAGTTTCTTAACATAAT
>USQS01000024.1 GCA_900556865.1 uncultured Clostridium sp.
GATATGCTTGAAATACCTAAAGAAGTTTATAGTAATATTCCTAATTTTATAATAACAGGTTTTGAAGAAATGATTATTGAGAACTATAAGGGAATATTAGAATATGAAGATTTTTATGTAAGAGTAAATACATTTATAGGAATTATAAATATTCATGGAATTAATTTAAAATTAGATAAAATGACAGAAGACAATCTGAAAATTACAGGGAAAATAGAGAAAATAGATATTGAAAGAACAGTAGATGAATAAGTAATTACATGTTGTAATTAATAAAGCCTTTGGAAAGGAATGAAAGCACTATGTACATAAAATTATTACTGAGGCTAATTTTTGGATATGTTAGAATTGAGGTTGAAGGCTATTGGGTTGAAAGATTTATAAATATATGTATAAATAATAATCTGGTAATTTGGAATTTAAAGATGGAAAAAGGAACGAAATTATATTTAAATATTGGAATACAAGATTTTAAATATATTTCAAAAATAGCAAAAAAAACACGATGTAAAGTAAGAATTTTAAAAAAGAGAGGTATACCATTTTTATTAGATAAATATAAAAAAAGAAAGATCTTTGCTATTTTTTTCATTATAATATTAATTTTAATATATATAAGTTCAAGATATGTTTGGAATGTAGAAATTAATGTTGAAGATAATTTGAAAGTAGAAAATATTAGGCAAGATTTAGAAGAAGCTGGGTTAAAAAGAGGAATATTAAAAAAACAAATCAATGCGGTACAAATAATTAATAATTTAAGAATAAAAAGAAACGATTTAGCATGGGTTCGGAATAGATATAAAAGGAACGAACGTAAAAGTTAGTATCGTTAAGGCAGATAAAGCACCAGAAATTATAGATAGCAAGGAATGCTCAAATATTATTGCTACAAAAGCGGGAGTTATTACAAGTATTACTGCACAAAATGGTACTGCAGTAGTACATATGGGAGATAAAGTTGAAAAAGGAGATGTTTTAATTGCAGGATATATGCAAGGAAAATATACAGATACAAGGTATTTGCATGCTTTAGGAGAAGTAAAAGCAACTATAAGTTATGAAAAAACAAAAGAGTTTTCCTATGTAGAAGAAGAATATTATGAAACAGGAAACAAAAATAAAAAATATGAATTAAGTATAGGAGATAAAAACTTTAAGCTATATAAAAAACTTACAAAATTTGAATTTTATAAAACACAAAAAACTGAAAATAATTTAAAATTTGCAAAAAACTTTTATTTACCTATTAAAATTACTAAATTAGAAAATTATGAGCGAATAAAAGAAACTAAAAAATATTCGTTAGAAGATTCCATAAAAAAGGCAACTGAACAATTAGAAAAAGAAATGCAAGAAAACATAGAAAACAAAGAAAATATTATTAATAAAAATGTTGTAACAGATCCAAAAGAGAATACTGTGATAGTTAAATTAATATATGAAGTTGAAGAAAATATTGGAGAAGATCAAAGATTTTAATAAAACTATTTACAAAAGATAAAAAAATCTATATAATAAACCTAGTTAAAAATAAGGAAAGGGATGAACAAAATTGGCTGATTCAAAATTAATAGTAATAGAAGGAGCACAAGGGGCTGGAAAAACAACAATAACTGATTATATAAGATATTCTTTAAGTTGTACAAATTTATATAGATTAAGTGGAACAAGAGATTCTTCTCCAACGGGTCTAGAAAAATCTATATCTATGTATGAAATATTATTAGATTACATAAAAAAATTAGAAAATACAAGTGTAAATTTATTATTTGATAGAACTTTTTTTACAGAAGAAGTTTATTGTAGATTAGGCAAAAAGCAATATTCGTTTACAGAAGAATATAATAAATTATTAGAAAGGTTTAGCAAGTTGGATTTTGATATTTACTATGTAACATTATATTTGGATGATGAATCAAAGTACGCTGAAAGGCTTGAAAGAAGCGGAAAGGCAGTTTATGAATCATCAAAATTTGGAGTAGAAAATAGTATAACTCAACAAAAAGAATATTTAAAAATGTCAAAAGAAATTGAAAAAAAATACCCTAAAATAAAAGTTATAAATATAAATACAAATAGAGATTTTGAAATTGTTAAAAATGAAATAAGAGAAAAAATTGGATTCTAGAAATAGTAATAAATTCCGTATTAAATTTTAGTTTAATACGGAGTTTATTTTATATTTCAAGGATTTTTTTAGCTCTTTTAATATCATCATTTGTTGCTTCTCTAACACCTTCAAGTTCATATTTAAAACCTAAATCAATCCATTTAAATTTTCCCATTGTATGATATGGTAAAAGTTCCACTCGGTCAACGGTTTTTAGTGAAGAAATAAAACTTTTTAATTTTAATAAATCTTCTTCATTATCGGTGTAACCTGGAATTAAAACTTGCCTAATCCACATATGCTTACCAATGCTACTTAAATACCTTGCAAAAGCAAGTTCTTTTTCATTAGAAAAGCCAACTAAACTTTTGCACTTTTCAGGGTCAATGTGTTTTATATCAAGCAAAAACAAATCTGTTAAATCAATCAATTCTTTTATTTTATTTGTTAAAGAAACCATTCCGAGAAGTATCAATACAAGTATGAATATTTTCTTTTTTTAGTTTTTTAAAAAGTTCTATTAAAAACTCTACTTGTAAAAGAGGTTCACCACCAGTACAAGTTACACCACCATTTTTAATATAATTTTTATATCTTAAAATTTTTTCAAAAGTATCATCTAAAGATTGATAATTTCCACTATTAATATCCCAAGTATCTCTATTTTGACAGTATTTACATTTAAGATGACAACCCTGCATAAATAAAACATACCTTATTCCTGGACCATCTAAAGTACCAAAGGATTCTATTGAGTGAATTTTTGCATAATGTTTTAAATCGTTTTTTTGCTCCATATTAGCCTCCAAATAAATTAATTAGCTATATCCTTTCGTGAATAGTTCTGTTTATAACATCTAATTGTTGTTCTCTTGTTAAATTTGTAAATTTTACCGCATAACCTGAAACACGAATAGTAAGCTGTGGATATTTTTCAGGGTGTTCCATTGCATCTTGTAATAGGCTCCTATCAAATACATTAACATTTATATGATGACCAGTTTGAGAAAAATAACCGTCTAGCATATTAACTAAATTTGTTACTTGCTCATCTGAAGTTTTTCCTAAAGTATTAGGAGTAATAGCAAAAGTAAATGAAATACCATCTTCAGCATTATCAAAAGGTAATTTAGCTATAGAATTCATAACAGCAAGAGCACCATTAACATCTCTTCCATGAAGTGGGTTTGCACCAGGGCCAAAAGGAGCACCTGCTTTTCTACCATCTGGAGTATTTCCAGTAGCTTTACCATAAACAACATTTGATGTAATAGTTAAAATTGAAAGGGTAGGGGTAGAGTGTTTATAAGTTGGATGTTTACGAAGTTTTTTCATAAAGCGTTTTACAATGTCAACAGCAATTTGGTCAACTCTATCATCATCATTTCCAAATTTAGGAAAATCGCCTTCTATTTTATAATCTATAGCAATACCATCACTATCACGAATAACCTTTACCTTTGCATATTTTATTGCTGAAAGAGAGTCTGCTACAACAGAAAGGCCAGCAATTCCACATGCCATTGTTTGGAAAACATCTTTATCATGTAGAGCCATTTCAATGGCTTCATATGAATATTTGTCATGCATATAGTGAATTGCATTAAGTGCTTTTATATATATTTTTGCAACATATTCCATCATTTGATCGTATTTTTCCATAACTTCATCATAGTCTAGATATTCTGAAGTTATTGGGGCAAATTTAGGAGCAACTTGTTTTTTTGTTATTTCATCAATACCACCATTAATTGCATATAATAACGTTTTTGCAAGATTTGCACGAGCACCGAAAAATTGCATTTGTTTTCCTATTTTCATAGGGGAAACACAGCAAGCAATACCATAGTCATCTCCTAAAGTAATTCTCATTAAATCATCATTTTCGTATTGAATTGCAGATGTTTTTATAGAAAGTTCGGTTGCAAATTTTTTAAATCCTTCTGGTAATCTTGTTGACCATAAAATTGTTAAATTTGGTTCTGGAGCAGGACCTAAATTAACCAAAGAATTTAAAAGTCTAAAAGAATTTTTACTAACCAAAGTTCTACCATCTATTCCCATACCACCGATGCTTTCTGTAACCCAAACAGGGTCTCCAGAAAATAATTCATTATATCCAGGAGTACGTAAAAACCTAACAAGTCTTAATTTCATAACAAAATGATCCATTAATTCTTGTGCTTGAACTTCTGTAAGTGTTCCATTTTGTAAATCTCTTTCAATATAAATATCTAAAAATGTTGAAGTTCTTCCTAAACTCATAGCTGCACCATTTTGGTCTTTTATGGCTCCTAAATACCCAAAATATAGCCACTGAATAGCTTCTTTTGCAGTATTTGCTGGCATAGATATATCAAAACCATATTTATTTGCCATAACTTTAAGTTCATTTAATGCTTTTATTTGGTCAGATGTTTCTTCTCTGTGGCGAATTATTTCTTCAGTAAGGGCATCTACATCTAATGCTTCAAGTTCACGTCTTTTTTCTTCAATTAAGTAGTCTACACCATAAAGAGCAACTCTTCTATAATCGCCAATTATTCTTCCACGTCCATAACCATCAGGTAAACCTGTTAAAAGTTTGTTAGAGCGTGCCAATCTAACATCTGGAGTATAAACATCATAAACACCATCATTATGAGTTTTACGTACAGTATGAAAAATTTTATCTACTTCTGGGTCAACTTCTTTGCCATATGCTTGACAAGATTTTTCAACAATTTTTATGCCACCAAATGGCATTATAGCTCTTTTTAATGGACTATCAGTTTGAAGACCAACAATTTCTTCTAAATCTTTATCAATATATCCTGCTTCGTGACTAGAAACTGTAGATATTGTTTTTGTGTCTATATCCAGAACTCCACCTGGAGCTTCCTTTTCTTTTTTGTAAAGTTCTAAAACTTCCTCCCATAATTTTTTTGTTTTTTCAGTAGGTTCAGTTAAAAAGCTAGAATCTCCAACATAAGGAGCATAATTTCTTTGAATAAAATCTCTAACATTTATTTCATGTTGCCAATCGCCTGAAGAAAATCCTTCCCATGCTTTAAAATTCATTTATTTCACGTCCTTTCTTGTTACAAAATAGTAACATTTTTTTTATTATTTGCATTTTATTTTAAAATATTATACCATAACAAAAAAATATATCAATAAAAAAATTAAAATTAAGTAACAAAAATTTGTAACACATAAAATTAGGAATAATAGAATTTTTTGAAAAAATTCTTGAAAAAAAAAATAAAATTTAGTATAATAAAGAAAGATGCGGGTATAGTTTAGTGGTAGAATCCCATGCTTCCGACCTGGTTGCGCGAGTTCGATTCTCGCTACCCGCTCCATAATGCGTTTTCGTCGAACCAGTTATACATATTGATATGACTGAGTTTAAAGAAAACAAAAAGTGATTATCTATCACATTATATAAGTCGATTTAGTCGGCTTTATTTTTTTACTTTTAAATATCAAGATTGGTAAAAAAGTAAAAGATAGCCTCAAAATATTAAAAAAAGGAGGTTTTTGTGATATGATATCTACAGTTAAAAGAGAAATAGCAATAAGTAAAGAATTACATTTTAAGATTGAATGGACTTGCACTTTTAGTAATTGTGAACCAAAGATAAGGAATGGTAATTTGAGAATGGTTGAAAAAACTAATATTGCTTATGTAGAACCACATAGAGTATTCATTAAAGATAAGTTATATTTATTCTTTAATGAACACGAATATTTTTACACAGGTAATTTAGCAAATAAATACCCACTCTCAAAATTAAGAGACTTTATCAGTGGTAACTAATACTAAAGGTTTTCTTTTTATCAGCAAGTAATACAAGTAAATAATAAAGTTTGTTTAAAGTGTTAGTTATAAAACTAGCACTTTGTTTGTTTTTAGGAGGTAGTAAATGGAAAGCGTTGGAAAGAAAATTGCAGGTATTTATATTAGAGTAAGTACCGAAGATCAAGCTCGTGAAGGATTTAGTTTAGGAGAACAAGAAGAAAAATTAAGGCAACTATGTAAATACAAGGATTTTGAAATATTTAAAATATATAAAGATGCAGGAATATCTGCAAAAAATATGAAAGATAGACCATCATTTCAACAAATGTTAGAAGATATGAAAGCAGGAAAACTAAATTATATAGTTGCATATAAACTAGATAGAGTTACAAGGTCAGTAAGAGATTTAGAGGTTTTAATTAGTACTCTTGAACAATATCATTGTTATTTAATTTGTGATAGAGACGATGTTAATACTAGCACAGCAAATGGTCGTTTCTTTGTTAGAATGTTAACTGTACTTTCTCAACTTGAAATAGAAATAGTATCTGAAAGAACAAAGTTTGGTTTAAATGGTGCAATAAAAGCAGGTCATATTCCTGGCAAAGTTCCATTAGGTTATTATAGAGATACTGATAAAACATTAAAAGTAGATGTTACTACAAAAGATACTGTTTTAAGAATATTTGAATTGTATTTAGAAGGTAAAAGCTATCAAGCAATATCTAATATTCTAAATGAAGAAAAAGTCCTATCTCCTAACAATAAGAAATGGTGCGATTCTACTATTGATAGAATTATAAATAATAAAATATATAGGGGTGATTATGAAAGATATAAATATGATACTGATAAAGAAACAGAATTATTTGTAGATGTTGTGCCTCCTATTATAACAAGAGTTATGTGGGAAGAAGTTCAAAAACAAAAAGAGAAAAATCAAAGGTCTTATTGTAGAAATAGAGTTTATATCTTCTTTCAAAAACTTGTATGTCCTACTTGTCGGAAGAATTATGACTTGTAAAGGTGCAGGTGGTAAAAAAGCTAAATATATGTACTACTTCTGTGATAACTGCAATTTGTATTATAACGAGGCTGAAATTGAAGATTGTTTAATTGATTATATATTGGATTTAGTTGAATACGATTTTCATGTAAAAAAATACTTCTACCCTTTACTTGCGGAAAAGAAAGATGATGAAACTAAAAAAATTGAAAAGGAAATCAGAAAACTAGAGCAACAAAAGGAAAGAATTAAAAAGGTCCATCTTTCTGGAATTGTAAAAGAAGAAGATTTTGCAGAAGATTATAAACTGATAGAAAAGAAATTAGCAGATTTAGAAAACAAGAGAATTGACTCATTAGAGTTTGAAAAAGATACTTATAACTCACAGCACTTACTTGCTGAAAGAGATATAGAAAGAGAAAAATTGACTGAACATCAGATGTATAAAGATGTTTTGCTAAAACTATGGACTATGAAGAGTAAAGAAGAAAAGCAATCTTTTATATCTAAATTTATTGAAACTGCAACATTAAAGAAAGATGAAGAAGGCAATTTTGATATTGAAAAAATCAATTTTAGAAGTAGTTTTGTCGGGCAAATAGACAAGTTATATGATAATGGTGTTGTAGATTTTCCAACTATGCTAGAAAGAGGTGGAAAACTAGAAGATACTAGAATTAGTGTAAATATGAATAATGAACAATTGCAGGACTATTTAAGTACATTGAAAAAAGAATTAGATATTAGTTATATGGATTTAGGAGAATATTATTTTCACGATGATAAGATAGATGAAAATTATGATACTAAAACAGAAGTTACAAAAATCAGAAACAGAGCTATTGAGTTTAAATTAAAGAAAAATCAAAAAGTTATTAGACTTGTAGCAATGAAAGAATTTAAAAACTATATGGCAAGACCAGAAGGAAAGTTACGCTTGGGACTTGTTACTCATACTACTTCAAAGAAGAAGCACAAATAATTGTTGCAAGAATGCTCTTTATATTTTCTCTGCAACAATTAAATTAACGTGGCATGTTTTGTTTTTATGAAATAAAAATGAAAGTGGAAATAGTTAATTTATTGCCTCGCAGAGCCCCCGAGTTTTGATAGCATGTCAAAACTCATAGGGGGTTAGGACTTATGGCAATGCCAAAGTCCTGTGCTTCGAAGAAATTTCAAAGGAGGTGCTTTTATGGAGCAAGAATTAGCATATTCTTTTCACTTAGGTAGTGATAAAAACAAAAGTAAAGTAGCCAAAAAGACAGTTAAAGGAAATGTTTCTGGAACAACTTCTCTTTCAAATAATGCTATTCAAAATGCAAATGATTTATCAAGAGTAAATAAACACAATTTGCGAGATTATGATAATCAAAGAGATTTAATTACTACTATTTATGGAACTAATGATATTGTAGAAGATGTTAAACAAGTCTATTTAGATGAATTTGAACAAGCTAGAATTGAATATAATAGCAAGACAAGAGCTGATAGACAAGTTAAAGATTACTTTCAAAAAGTTTGTAATTCTCAAAATGACATTGCTTGTGAAATTATTATAGAACTTGGAGATATGGACTTTTGGAAAGATAAAGATAATGAATACAGACTAAAAATGATTGATGTATATAATGAACAAGTAAATGACTTAGTTAAGATACTACCAACTTTTAAAATAGCTTAAGGATTTTGAATATTCTGCATATGAAGTACAAAAAGAAAATCGTTCTCTTAAAAATCAAATAGAACTTAAAGATGAAGAAATTAAAGGCTTAAAGAATGATTTATCTACAAAAGAAAAGATAATTACTAAATTACGAGAAGAAAAAGAAAATTTAAAAGCACAATTACAAAAATTTAAGGGATTTTGGTGTAGTCTAATGAAACAATTTCAAAATAAAATTGGATTTGAGAAGAATGAACATTATAAATATGTTAGTGATGATTTATATAAAAATGGCATTTTGGATGACAACGATAACGAGATAGCAAATAATATTAAAAGGAAAATAAAAACATTAGATGAAATAGCTAATTTAAAAGATAAAAAGAAAAATGATACAAGATTTTAATATGGAGGTAAATCAAATATGGAAAATGAAAAAGTAAAATATTTAATAGATTTGATAAATGATATGGACTTAACAAATAAATTAAGGCTTGCAATATGTATGAGTGATAGTAGTTGTACTAATCTAAAATATGATAAACTTGAGATGTATAAGTATTTTGATAGTATGCTAAAAGAAATTGATGAAGAATATAGAACTACTTTAATAAACTTTGCAAAATATCATCTTATAATATTTGCAATGGCTAAAATTATAGAAATGGCAAAAGAAGAACAAAATCAAATCGCATTATATTTATTTAATAGTATATCTATATTATGTTAAATTTGCTTTTAAAAGAAAAATATGCTATAATATACTTAATCTATTGTACTTTACACAGCAAAGTCAAGAGAAAATTTATTATTTTTTCTGGAGGGACTGTGTAAACCTCCAGATAATTTTAGGAGGAAACAATATGGCAAAGGTTATAGTTTTTGAAAAAAACGGTGAGGTTCGGCTTGCAACTGTAATCAATAACCAGAAGGGATTATGCAGGGAAAATTTTACGGATATTGTTCCGTGCCCCGAAGAATTGATTAGGTGTGTACCTAGAGAGATTGCAGAATTCTGTAAGGAAACTGCACCGCAGTACTTATACCTGAATTCTGAAGGTCAATGGGAATCCACCAAGGATCCAGTTCCTGTATAACTACCAAGATGCCAACGACATTCATTATCAAAGGATGTCGTTGGCGTTTTAATTTAGCTATTATAAAAAATGTGAAACTAAACTTGCAAAAATATTATTTTTATGTTAAATTAAAATCAATAAATCGAATTATATAAAAAGAGCATTACAATTCAGATACACTTTTTTCGCATACCTGTTTCGTAATGGCTCCATTTGAAATCAACTTACGGACTTAAAAGTTCGTAAGTTTTTATTTATGTAGTTGCACTTTTAATATGAAAATAAAATTTATGTTTAGCCAGCACTAAATTTGTACTCCCGCACAAATTTGTATATGGGAAATTCCCATACCCTTAATGTTTAGAATGTAATTTTAAACTAGGAAAATAAAAATAATAAAGTTAAAGTATTGGATGCCTAAAGTATTATTTGGATAAAGTTAAATGTGTTAATTATTGCATTTTGAAATGAACTCATTAAACAATTTATTTGGAAATTCATCTTCTAGCATTAATTCTGGATGCCATTTTATTCCCATTATAAATTTTTTATTATCTAATTCAAAACATTCTACTAAATCATCATACGATACAGCTGATATTTTGGCATACTTTTCAACATTTTCTTTAGGTGCTATCATGCTATGAATACTATTTACACGGTATTCTTCTTTATTTATTAAATCGTATAATTTTGTTCCTTTAATTACAGATATTTTATGCCTGTAATTTTTGTCATATATATCGTGACTTTTTGTTTTGTCTTCAATTACATCTGTGCCCAATGCTCTTAAAATATTATTAAACCCCGCGCAAATTCCAATAAGTGGTTTATCTAATTCAATAATTCTTTTTGCCATTTCTATTTCATAATTTGCACTACATAAGCCACCTTGTAATATAAATCCATCACATAAATCTATTTGTCTGTATAATTCATTTTTTTGTTCAGTGCTTAAAATCGTATTGTCTTTAATATCATTATCATTAAATTTTAAAGTTTCTTCTGTTGGTAAAAGCATTATCGCTGTTCCACCATTTCTCACAATTAAATATCTTATTTCATCAACCTCATCAATCCTGTGCCAAATATCTTCTTCATATTGTGGTTGAACTTTCCCTATTATTCCAATAATTGGTTTTCTCATTTCATCGTCCTCCTAAAAAAATTTTTTATCTATTTTTTTATATTTTCTAGATTTCACTAATGTCATTATCTCTATACACCATTATTTATTAGTATTATCTATCAAATTTTTCATTTCTTTAAGTTTTGTTTCTAATAATTTTTTATCAATTAATTTTAACTTATATTCAGAAATCATAGTTTGAGACATATTTTTACTAATTG
>USQS01000025.1 GCA_900556865.1 uncultured Clostridium sp.
AATCTACTTTCGTTCCAATAATAAAAAATTTTAATTTTTTATTTTGGAACATACGGGGATTAGCTTTCGCCAAGGTATAAAAAACAATATATTATCAAATTAAATCAAATATCTATGAGATATTTAAAGTATAATTTCTATTTTTTTGAGCAAAATAAATGTTGAAAATTTTTATAAATAAGAAAGGATTCAGTTATGAAAAAAGCATATATTATCATTGGTATACTTATTTTATTATTAGCAATTGGAATAGGTTTTTATTATTATAAAACAAAAAAACACGGGTCTTACTCTAACCAAAATAACCAAGACTTCCATTATAATGCTGAAAAAGTTTCAAAAGAAAACAACATAGATGAAAACAAAACAAATACTAGCAATAATACAAATTCTAATCAAACAGAAACCCAAAATAATGTAACTAACACAACTCCTACTACTCCCTCTCAAAATGAAGAACCTCCAAAAGAGCAAAACACTCGGAGCAAAGGAAAGTTCAAAACAAATTTCAGAATTCACAACAAAAATATATACAAAAGATAGTGATAGACAAAATAATATTTCAATTACATGTTCTTCTTTAAATAACACAACTGTAAATCCAAATGAAACTTTTTCTTTTTGCAAAACAGTAGGAAAAGCAACTACAGCTAAAGGCTACAAAAAAGCAGATGTTTTTAAAGATGGCGAAAAGGTGGAAGCTCTTGGGCGGTGGTAATTGCCAAGTAAGTTCTACTTTATATAATGCCGTATTAAAAGTTCCAAATTTAAAAGTAACTGAAAGACATGAGCATAGCAATTCTGTCCCATATGTTAAAAAAGGTAAAGATGCTGCTGTGGCTTCTGGTTCTTATGACTTTAAATTTGTTAATAATACGGGAAATAAAATAAAAATCACAGCCTCGTGTGATAAAAATAATGTTTATATAAAAATATTTACTATATAAGCATTTGACATATTTATGTAAATTTGATATAATAGTATTAGTTTTGGGCAAGTTGTCCGACTTATACTATATTACAAAGGAGAAATTATTAATGATCATTCCTACTGTAGTAAAGAATTGGTACTACACGAACGATGAGGGTGTTAGGCGCCCCTTGAGAAGCCTCGAAGACGCCAAGTTGGCCGTGTCGGCTGGCTGGCCCGTCTTCGGGCTGAAGGAAGGTCCGGGTTCTTTCAACCCGACCTCCCCCGTTGTCAAATTTTTGATCAACGGAAAATTCAAGTGCCTGGATGGCACTATCTACCGTCTCATGAAGCCTTAAACTTAATGAGGAAGCGGTTTTTCCGCTTCCTCATTTCTTTTTTAGCTCTAATCTTATTTAAGGTTTTTATTCTATATTTTTTAATTATTTTAGTTGACACTTAAAAAGTTGTTGTACATATCTTTAGAATATTTTTTTGTTTCTTGCATAAAATAGAAAATGAATTTATATAATCTCTTTAAAGAAAGGGTTGATGAAAATGAAGATAACTAAAAAACAAAAAATAATTATTTCATTATTTGTTTCTTTAATAGCACTTCAAATTCTAACATGTTTTATATTACAAACATACGCATACTCTAATTCATATGTATGGAGTTCTTTTTCTGACCTAACAACAGAAGTTTCAAACAATTTAATATCTAATAATACAGATGACACATCAAACTCCTTAAATTTGGATTGTGGTTCTTGTATTTTAATAGAACAATCAACAGGGCAAATTCTGTATTCATATAATTACCACGAAGCACTTTACCCTGCAAGTGTTACAAAAATTATGAGTATATATTTAATAATGGAAGCAATTCAAAATGGTAAAATAAATTATGATACAAAAATCCCATGCTCAGAAAATGCTGAATCTATGGGGGGTTCTCAAATTTGGTTAACAACTACTGAAAATTTAACAGTAGATGAAATGTTAAAAGCAATATGTGTAGTTTCAGCAAATGATTGTATAACGGCTTTAGCCGAATATATTGGCGGCACTGAAGAAAACTTTGTAAACATGATGAATGAAAAAGCAAAAGAACTTGGAATGAATGATACATGTTTTAAAAACTGTCACGGAATAGATGAAGATGGTCATGTTATGTCTGCATATGATATAGCAATACTCTCACGAGAACTACTTAACAAATATCCTGAAATAACAAAATACACAACTATTTACATGGATTCTTTAAGAGATGGAAAATCTAGTTTGGTTAATACAAATAAATTGGTTAGAACCTATTCTGGATGCACGGGTTTAAAAACTGGCTCTACTTCAAAAGCACTATATAATTTATCTGCTTCTGCAACACGTGATGGACTTTCTTTAATTGCTGTTGTAATGAAAGCACCAACTTCCAAACTACGTTTTAGTAACGCTTCATCTTTATTAGATTATGGTTTTACAAATTTTGAATTTAAAGTTTTAGCAAACGCAAATGATAAAGTTAAAGAAGTAAATGTAAACAAAGGTACCACAAGTCAACTAAATGCTATATATCAAGACAATTGTGGCACAATTATACAAAAAGGAAATGATGTAAATATTGATAAAAAAATTTCTTTAAAAGATTCTATTAATGCACCAATCTCTAAAGGAGATGTTATAGGTAATGTAGAATTCACTTTAAATGACCAAACAATTGCAACAACACCAATAATTTCTGATACAGATATTCCAAAACTTAATTTAATTACAATGAGTACATCTATTTTAAAAAACTGGTTTAAATTATTAAGATAGATTGTAAATAGGAAAGTCAAAATGACTTTCCTATTACATTAATCGAAGTTTATAATCTAATCCTGTATTTCTTTTTTTGCTGTCTACATTTTGTATCATAAACCCTATTGTTCTACTATCTCCAACAACTATTAAAAGCTCTTTTGCTCTAGTAATCCCTGTATAAAGCAAATTTCTAGTAAGAAGCATAGGTGCAGCTTTTGGTATACACATAATAACAACATCAAATTCACTTCCGCTGTGCTTTGTGAATTGTAATGCTATAGCTATGCTCAATTTGATCTAGTTCTGAAAATTGATACCAAGCTATTTTTTCGTCGTCAAATTTTATTTCAATATTTTTTTCTTTTTCATTTATATCCATAATAGTGCCAAATTCTCCATTAAAAACACCTGTACCAGTTTCATTTAAAAAATGCTTTTCCCAATAAATATCATAATTGTTCTTAATTTGCATTATTCTATCTCCAACTCTATATATAGCATTATTAAATGCTTTTTCTTTTTTAGTGCTTTCATATGGATTTAAAACCTCCTGTAGAGATTTATTTAGCTCTTTTGTTCCTAAAATACCTTTTTTAGTTGGTGTTAAAACTTGTATATTTTGAAAAAAATCATAGTTTCCAAAATTTTGTAACCTACCTGAACATAAAGATATTACTTCTTGTAATATTTTTTCTTGATTAGGCTCATTAATAAAAAAGAAATCTTTTTTTGAATCTGAAGCTATTTCATCTTTACTTACAAAGCCTTCTCCCTCATTTACTCTATGGGCATTTACAATAATTTTACTTTTTGCAGCTTGTCTAAAAATTTTGTCTAAATGTATAGTAGTAATTCTATTAGAATCTATTATATCTTTTAAAACACTTCCAGGTCCTACAGAAGCTAATTGGTCACTATCTCCTACTAAAATTAATTTAGACCCTTGGTAAACAGACTGCATTAAATAATTCATTAAAAATAAATCTACCATTGACATTTCGTCTACAATTATTATATCTCCATCTATGGGTGTGCCTTGATAATCTTGATTTTTTTTATATAAACCATCTTCATTTATTTTTCCAATTTCCAAAAGTCTATGAAGGGTTTTTGCTTCTACGCCAGTTGTTTCTGTCATTCTTTTTGCAGCTCTACCGAGTAGGTGCAGCCAAAACTATTTTATTTCCTCTTTTTTTATAAATTTCTATTATAGATTTTATTATTGTAGTTTTACCCGTACCTGGCCCTCCTGTAATAACAGTAACATTGTGTTTATTTATAGCTTTTATTGCTTCTTTTTGCTTATCTGATAATTCTATAATATTATATTTTTCTACTTTTTCAATTTCATCTGAAATTCCTTTTATACTTTTAGAATTTTGAGAATTATCTAACTTAATAAGTCTTCTTGCAATAGCCATTTCAGTATTATAAAAGCTCTCTAAATAAACCCATTCTAGGTCATCATCTCTTTGTTCTATTACAATCTCACCTTTTGCTTTTAAATTTATTATGCTGTTTTCAACCTCTTCAATAGATACATTTAACAAACTAACTACATATTCTTCTAAATTTTGTAATAAAACTGAACTATGTCCATTATATGTTGTTTGTATTAAAGCATATTTAATTCCACTGTTAATTCTTTTTAAACTATTAATAGCTACTCCATAATCTAATGCCATTTTATCTATTTGTCTAAAATCAATTCCTTTGGCTAAATCTACCAATATGTATGGATTTTCTTCAATTTGTGTTATTGCATTAATTCCAAGTTTATCATATACTCTTTTTGCATTTTCAACACCAACACCAAACTTTTCTAAAAAACGGACAATTTGCCAAACTTCCCAGTTTTCTATAAAACTTTCTGAAATAGCTAAAGCTTTATCTTTAGATATTCCTTTTATTTTAGATAATTCTAATGGATCATATTTTATAATGTTTACTGTTTCTTTTCCAAATTTCTCAACTATTTTTTTAGCAGTTACCGGACCCACACCTTTGATTTGGCCATTTCCTAAATATCGTTCTAATGCACCTAAAGTTTCCGGTAGCATTTTTTCAAAAATATCCACTTTAAATTGCTCGCCATATTCTTTGTGTTTAACATACTTTCCAACCACTTTTAAGGTATCTCCTTCTGCTATAAAAGGAAGATACCCTACTATAGTTTCCATTTTTTCTAAACTCTCTACATACATTTCTGCTATGGTATAACTATTAAGTTCATTTTGATATATTATTCCTACAATTTCTCCTGTAAGTTCCAATATTTTTACTCCTTTTTGTCAGTTACTTTTTTTCATCTTCAATATTTTTGCCATATCTTTTTATTTTGTTTGTTGTAGTTCTTTCAAAATCCTCATCCATAACTTTAAATGATTTTATATGTTTAAAATTAGGAAGCTTTTGGTTTGCTTTTTTTACAACATCAGATAAAACCCTTGTTATATCCTCTTTGCTTGGTATTTTATTTCCAAGAAACTTTTTAATTTCTTCAATATTTGGAAAAATTTTTGCATTAACTTGAATATCGTCTTTTCCATTAGATGTTCCCGTAACTAAAGACTCTGTAATTAATTCATTATCATTCAAAATTTGTTCTATTTCTTCTGGATAAATATTTTCGCCATTTTTAGTAAGAATCATATTTTTACTTCTTCCAGAAATATATAAAAATTCATCTTCATCTATATAACCTAAATCTCCTGTATGAAACCAACCATCTTTTAAAACTTTTTTAGTATTTTCTTCATCTTCATAATATCCAAGCATTACATTTTCGCCTTTTACAATAATTTCGCCAATCCCCTTTTCATTAGGATTATCAATTTTATATGTAACGCCTGGAATAGGCATTCCACAAGAAGCGGCTTTATAATAAAAATCATTATTTCCTGCAACTAAAGGTGAGCACTCTGTTAACCCATATCCTTGTAAAACCTTAATTCCAAAGCTAAAGTAACTTTCAACAAGTTCCGGCTTAATTGCTGCAGCACCTACAATAAATGTTTTTATTCTTCCACCTAAAGATTTTTTTATTTTCTTTTTTACAATCATTTTCATAAAAAATGGTAGTTTTTCCATTATTGTATTCTCGTTTTCTGTGTATTTTTTATTTAAACTTGATTTTAAAGATTTTATAATCTTTTTATAAACATTTTCTAATAATAGTGGAACACACAAAATAAATGTTGGTTTATATTCTTGTATGTTTTGCGAAATATATCTTAACCCATCACAATAGGCAATGTTTCCTCCACCATAAAGTACAAGCAAAAATCCAAGAGTACATTCATAAGTATGATGAATAGGTAATATAGATAATACAGATGTTGAATTATCAACCTTAACAACTTTTGCAACAGAATTTATATTTGCACATATATTTTTATGTGACAACATTACTGCTTTAGAATTTCCTGTTGTTCCTGATGTAAAAAGTAGAATTTTCATTTCATTTGGGTCAATTTTTATTTGTTCAAAGTCTTTATTTCCATTTGAAATCATTTCTTTTCCGTTCATCTATTAAAGAAAATATATTTAAATATTTTGTAGATTTTTTTTCTGTACTTAAAAAAGTAATTTCATTTATTAAATTTTTTTCTAATAGCTTTATTCTTTTCAAATATTTATCATCCGCTATTAAAGCTTCTGCTCTAGATTTATTAATAAAGTCAACAACATTTCCATCTGTAGATTCTTTATCTATTGGTACAACAGCCCCAATTATTGTTGCAGAAAGATAAGATATTGCCCAAGAATAACTGTTTTTTCCCATAACAGCAATTCTCTTATTTTTCAAATTCATTTTAATTAATTTAGTAGTTAACCCCTCTACATCTTCTTTAAATTCTTTAAATGTTTTGTTTACGATTTTACCATCATCAGTTTTAATTTTAAATGCGACTTTATTAGAATTTCTAGCTACTGTTTTTAATAACATATCTTTTAAATCTTTTATTTCATAAGTATTAAAGTATTTTATTTGCTTTTGCATACATATTCATTCCTTTCCGAAGGTTTGAACTAGGCTCAAAAAATTTAATTTTTTGAGCCTCACACACCTTATAATCTAGTTTACTATACTATATCATAAAGTTTAATTATTTGCAAGAGTTTTTTTCTTGACTACTTTCATTCTTACGAATTCATCTCTTTCGCTTTCTTCTAAAGCTGAAGCAATCTTTTTAACCACTTTTTCTTCCCTTGGAATTATTACTTCTTTTAGAGCATTTGACCTTCTTTGGACTTTTTCAATTGCTTTTTGTAAACGTACTATAGTATTATTTAATTCAGCTAATTTAATAATATATTTTTTTAAAATTATAAATTGTACTACACATTCATCTACTGATACAGTTGTATGATATAACCCATAACTAATTTTTGTTTCAAGTTCTTCAGATATTACAGATGGAATATCCACACCCATTAAACTTAAATATTTTATATTTATAGTTTTATCTTCTTTTATAGCATTTGAAATATCAACTAATTCATCAAATCCAACATCTACATTTGCTCTTTTTAATGCTTGTATTGCATTTACTTTTGCTTTTTTAGCCATTTGCCCTAATTCTTTTTCTTGAAGCCTATAATTTTCTAATTTTTTCTTTAAAATTAATTCTTTTTCCTCTAAAAGCTTTTGACCTTTATTATATTCTTTTATAGATCTTTTTAACTTAAGCAAATTATTTTTTGTTGGTAAATATATTTTTCCCATAACTCTAACTTAAAGCAATTTAATCGCTATTATTTTAAGCCTAAAAAATCACTTTCTCTCCTTTATTTTAAAATTTCTAGCAATTCAACCATTAGATTTAATGTTTCTTCAATTGTACGGTTTTCATACATACCTTGGTTAATAAATCTTTCTTCAAATTGATTTCCAAACTCTAAATATTTTTTATCTTCGTCTGTTAAATCTGCTTCACCTAAAACTGTTGCCAAGGCTCTAACATCTTGAACTTTAGAATAACTACTAAATACTCTATCTGCTAATTTTGAGTGATCTTTTCTTGTACATCCTTCTCCTATACCATCTTTCATTAATCTAGAAAGTGATTGTAAAATGTCTATTGGTGGATTTATTCCCTTTTGGTATAAATCTCTTCCTAAAACAATTTGCCCTTCTGTTATATATCCTGTTAAATCTGGTATTGGATGAGATATATCATCATTTGGCATAGTAAGTATTGGAAGTTGTGTTATTGAGCCAGTTCTTCCTTTAATCATTCCTGCTCTTTCATAAATTGATGCCAAATCACTATATAAATAACCTGGAAATCCTTTTCTACTTGGTATTTCACCCTTTAAAGTTGAAATTTCTCTTAAAGCTTCTGCATATGCAGTAATATCTGTTAATACAGCAAGAACTTGGTAACCTAAATCAAATGCTAAATATTCTGCACATGTAAGAGCTACTTTTGGAGTAAGAATTCTTTCAACAGATGCATCATTTGAAAGATTTTGGAACATTACAACTTTAGATAATACACCATTTTCTTCAAAACTTTTTCTAAAGAATGCTGCCGTTTCATATTCTGCACCCATAAGACCAAATACTATTGCAAATTTTCCACCATCTGTAATATTAGATTGTCTTATTATTCTTTCTGTAAGCTCATTATGATTTATACCGCTTCCTGAAAAGATAGGTATTTTTTGTCCTCTAATTAATGTAATTAAACCATCTATTGCAGAAATTCCAGTATGAATATAGTTACGTGGATATTGTCTTGCTATTGGATTTATTGGGTTTGAGTTAATATCTCTTGTTATATCTGCTTCAATTTCTCCTAATCCATCTATTGGGTTACCAGCTCCATCAAAAACTCTTCCAAGCATTTTTTCTGATAACTTTAATTTAAGAGGTTCTCCCATAAATTCAACTTTTACGTCTTTTATGTTTATCTCGTTGGTGCCTTTATACACTTGTATTGTTGTAATATCATCATCTAGACGCAATACATTTCCTATTCTTTGTTCTCCATTTTTTAATGTAATTTGTACTTGTTCCTCAAAAGAAACATCTTTTGGAGTCTTAATAAATACAAGTGAACCGATTTATTTCATCTAAACCTAAATATTTTATCTTCATTTTTAATCACATTCATTCCTTTCTTAAGGCTTTAACTAGGCTAGATTTGCCATTAAGGCAAGAGCTTAACTAACTTAAATATGTTCTTTATACTCTTCTTCTAGCTTCTTTAGTGTATTTTTAACTTTAATTTCAAAGTCATCAATTTTATAAATTTCATCATTTTTAACATTATTTTTTAGCTCATTATATTCTTGTAAAATATTTGTCTTTTTAATTTCTGAAATTGGAATGCCTTTTTTAATTAACTTTAATGCTCTTTCATATATTAAAATAATTATATCCATCATTTTAAATTGTTTTTCAATTGGAACATATGTGTCAACTTCACTAAATGAATTTTGTTGTAAAAATCCTATTCTAATGCTTGAAGCAACCTCTATTGCAAGTTTTTTATCATCTGATAAAACATCTTGACCAACAACTCTTGCAATTTCTAAAAGTTCATTTTCTTTTTCCAAAATTTTAACAATTTTTGTTCTATGATCTGAAAATTCACTATCAACATTTTCTTCAAACCAGCTTGATAAATTATCCATATATTCACTATAGCTTATATTCCAGTCTATTGCTGGATAATGTCTAGAATATGCTAAATCTCTATTTAATGCCCAAAATACATGTACGAATCTTTTAGTATTTTGAGTTACTGGCTCTGAAAAATCAGAACCTTGTGGAGATACTGCTCCAATTATTGTAACAGAACCTTTATCTCCATTTAATGTTTCTACCATACCAGCTCTTCCATAAAATTCTGAAAGTCTAGATGGTAAATATGATGGGAATCCTTCCTCTGCAGGCATTTCTTCAAGTCTTCCTGAAATTTCACGTAATGCCTCTGCCCATCTTGATGTTGAATCTGCCATTACAGCAACACTATAGCCCATATCTCTATAATATTCTGCAATTGTAATTCCTGTATAAATAGATGTTTCTCTTGCAGCAACTGGCATGTTTGATGTATTTGCAATTAGCACTGTTCTTTCCATTAAAGGTCTACCAGATTTTGGATCCTTTAATTTTGGGAAATCTTCTAGTACTTCTGTCATTTCATTACCACGTTCTCCACAACCAATATATACTATAATATCTGCATCAGACCATTTTGCAAGCTGATGTTGAGTAACTGTTTTTCCTGTACCAAATCCTCCTGGAATCATTGCTGTTCCACCTTTTGCCATTGGGAAAATACTATCTATAACACGTTGTCCTGTAATTAGTGGTTCTGATATAGCTATTCTGTTTTTAAATGGTCTTTGTTTTCTAACTGGCCATTCTTGCAACATGTTTAACTCTAGAACTTTTCCATCATTTGTTTTAATTTTTGCAATGGTATCTGTAACTTTGTACTCTCCTTCTTTAGCAATTTCTAAAATTTTGCCATCAACATTAAATTTATTCATTATTTTATTTGTTATTAACTCTGTTTCTTTTACTGTACCAACAATTGAACCAAAAGAAACATTATCTCCTTGGCTAACAACAGGTACAAAATGCCAAAGCTTTTCTGTACTAACACCTGTTACAGATGCTCCTCTTTTTATAAAATCTCCATATTCACCTTGCAAAAATTCAAGTGGTCTTTGAATTCC